>JALTMC010000098.1:4738-7776 GCA_027005175.1 Myxococcales bacterium | reverse complement strand
GACCTCAACATCAAAACGGTCCGAAGCCTCACCTGGAAGTTCGGTTGGCAGGGGATTGAAGCCCACCTGAATCAGCTAGGGGAGTGGCTAGCCAAAGCAGCCACCGATGATTCACCTTTTGCAGGAAAGCGCGTCGTGGTTCGTATCGATGGAGGTCGCCTCCGTCTGAAAGTCCCGAAACGAGGGCGTCGCAAAAAGAATGGTCGGCATCCATTTCACACGGATTGGTACGAGCCAAGAGTGATTTGCATCTACCTGATTGACGAGAAAGGAAAAAAAGCAGAAGTCGAAAGTTGTTGGTACGACGCCTCATTCTCGGATGCAGATGAGAGCTTTGAATTGTTGTACACACACTTGAAAGGTCTTTTTTACGAGCATATCAAAAGGCCGGTCGTTGGGATGAGTTTATCAGGATAACGATCGCAAATCTCTCGAAAGTAGGCGAAGTGGGCTGACCCCCTTTTTGGGATCGCACCCCCTCCTTGCGGAGAGAATCGGCGACAAACCGAAGCCTGTCACATCCGATCAGGAAGCTGGATGATCGAATTAAGAAAGAACAAAGCGAGATCGGTTGTACACGAAGAGAGAGTTCGATGACAAGGCCCTTTCGACCCTCTTAATATCTACGGCCTCCTGTGGTATGTTGCTCCTCGTAAGATCCTATGACTCAGGAGAGATAGCAAGATGACCATTCCAAAACAACCATCACGCAAACGCCAAAAGTATTCCTTTCGATACAGCTTCCTTACGATTCTCAGTGTGGGCCTCAGCTTTGGAAGTTTGTTGGCTTGTAGCAAGCCCAATCCTCCTCCTGAGAGAAGAAAGCCTCCCACTCAGACAAGACCAGCCCCACCACGGTCGAAACCTCCGGTGCTCTGGACGAAAACCAAGGTTGACTCACTCCAAGGAGATTACTTCGACAAGCACAGCTGGTTGCGTGAGACAAGCCTGTGGTCATCTCCTGGCTGTGGGAAAGATCAACCGAAACAGCCGCGCTATATGGGTGACTATGCGGTGGGAAATGGACATAGTTTTTCACTCGCTGGATACAATTGTCCCCTACATGTCCTACATTCGATGATTGGACCCAACTACCAAAAGGATAATACTTTTTTTTCTGACACATGGCTGGAGTTGCGAAGCAGCGGAGAAGCCAAAGCTCTTTCTGTACAAAAAGGTCATATCTTTCGTGTCCGACATACCCCTATTTTAATCACGCGCGAGCACTTCTCTTCACTCACCCTCTACACCATTACCTTTGCTCCGCTGCTACACAAGAATCAGGACCCCATCCACCGCACGATCCTTCGCATTGTTCTCGTAAGAAATACCTCTTCCAAGGCAGTCAAAGGAGTCCAAGTAAAGATCCTCAATGCGCTCTCCAAGCGAAAAAAGCGACAGCGTTCACTGTATCTCTTGCATCCTGAAAAAAAGGAGTCAGCCGGGACTCCGACAATCGCTCTTGGAGAGTTGCAGCCCGGTCAAGAGAAACAAGTCGCTTTTGCCTATGTTATGAGCCTCACAGAGAAGGAAAAGCAAGAGAGCATTCAAGCCTTAAAAGCCGCGAACCGAGACGAGTTGTTGCAAAAGACTCGTGATCAATGGTTTGCCACAAGCAAAGGGTATGCAAAACTTGAAAGTCCAGACCCTCGCATCAATGACCTCTATGAGGGGATGCAGCTTACCATTCGGGTACAACAGGCTTGGGCAGGTGGAGTGTCTCCCATGTCAAACTATACAAGGATGTGGACGCGAGACCTCGCTGGGCCCGTCCGATTCTGGCTGAGAACAGGCCGCTTTAAAGAGACCAAAGAATTGCTAAACTACTACTTTCGGTCGGCATCAGCCAGCGGAGATATCGCAAACTCATACCGTCTGGATTTGGATCCAAGCCAGCCCATCAAGAAGGTAAATTGGGCCTCCCTTCCTCCTCTTCAAGGACGAACAGCCGCTGAAGCTCCCAGTTATCTGCCATTGATGTGGCACTGGTATGTTCAAGCAACAGGCGATCGCTCTCTGGTCAAGAGTCATTATCCCATGCTCAAGCGTGCCCTTCTCGGACAACACATATCTTCGGACGGTCGCCTCAAGTTCAGTGGAGATGAGACATACCGCACAGCTATGAGCTTTGCCTTTGGCTTGAGTCTCACTCATAGCTTTGTCAACTGCTGCGACTCCACCAACGCCTCCTTTCTCTATGTCGCAGGAGCCGAAGCCCTGGCATCACAAGCCAAATCCCTTGGCTATACAGAAGATGCAGCTCTCTTGCAGAAGAAAGCTGCTTTGGTTCGCAAAGCTCTCGAAAAGACATACTGGAGTAAAGATGGCTACTACGCTCCCTATATCGACAGAGCCGATCCCACAAAGCTACCTCCACCCTATGAAGATGTATCCACCAAAGCTCTGTGGACAGGCTATCTCCCAGTGAGCAACCCCAAGGCCCTTCTGCAAGTAAAGACTTTAGTAAAACGACTAGGACAACCCGATGGGTTGTGGCTCTCTACAGTCGCAAAGAAATACATCGACTACCTCGGAACAGGCCTTCAAAAAGGCATTTATACAGGCATGAGTCCTGGCTATGTACTCATGAACCTCGCTCTCACCGAACATCCCACCGCGCAGAAAGCCTTTAATGCCATCCGCAATGTAGTCTCGTCTTCCGGGAACATCGGAGAGTACCAGGTTTTCGACGATCACTCTGCGCTTCAGCTCGCTTACGACAAAGAGGGATTAACTGTAGGAGACTATACTGCACGATTTCGCCCATGGGAAGGAGGGATCGTTCTTGACTCGATGGTCTATTATCTAACGGGATTCAAACCCAACGCCCCCAAAAATGAACTCTCTCTCGCACCTCGCCTGCCCAACAACTGGTCGTATATGCGCTGGAAAAACCTGCGTGTGGGCAAGCACCGCTTAAACCTGGAACTCACAGACAACCAACAAACTCGTCAGCTCAAGCTCACATTAACAACATCTGGAAGTGTTACAGTGCGTCTGGCCCTACCGCTGGAGGCAAACAAGATTAGCGCGATTCG
>JALTMC010000098.1:0-4728 GCA_027005175.1 Myxococcales bacterium | reverse complement strand
AAGACCATCCCAAAGAGCCAGTACAAGATCTGGAAACCGTTCGGACACCAGCAAATCCAACTCGCCCCTCTCACCGTCCAAGACAAACAACCTATCATCGTCGAAGTCGATTACACTTCCCGTTGACATTCTTTGTGGTATGATGTTGAACTGCGCTAATGGTCTGAAGCTACAAATGATCTGTGATGGATGAACTCACTGATTTTTCTAGATCCGGTTTCTTCCCCATCGGTCTTTTTTCACAAGCAACTGTCAACGTCGGGTTACAGAGCGTTCGAGAGAGATGTGGGCTCGATTATGGGGAGGAGGGCTTTTGTCCCAAGACATAATACTGCGCCCCCAGAGGAAGCCAAGAGAGGCCTTTTTCAATGCTCGAAAGAATCGCCCTTTCGAAAGGAAAGAAGAGGATATATTTTTGTTCTATGATTGGGATTTTGGCTTGTTCATACAAACGAGCTGTTGTCCGTCGGGACAACAATACGGCATCTTTGTCAAACTCACAGTTATTGACAGCTATACGTGTTAAAGGATTGTAGGGATTGTGCTCAAAGATAGCGATTAGTCCGCCGGGCTTGGTGACACGAAGCATCTCAGGCAAAACCTTAGACCACTCTGCAGGTGGGATGTGATGCATCACACAAATCGCAAAAACAAGATCAAATGTATTGTCTTTATGAGGAATAGAAGTCCCACTTCCAACATCAAACAACACATTGTCAAAACGTTCACGAGCGGTGTCGATGGAGCCAGGAGAAACGTCGATTCCTGCGATATTTCCAAACGCTAGCTGCAAGAAATGGATCGTTGTTCCAACACCACAGCCCACATCGAGGATCTTCATATTTTGTAAGTCACCATGGTGATGATGAGAGAACTCGACCATATGACGAACTTTGGCTTGGGTGAAAAAATCCTGATCCTGTCCAAGAAAAGCGGTGGATTTGTTAACTTCATCTTTATACGTGTCTTTGTACTTATCAAATTCAGACATCATGAGATTTCCAGGTAACTTCTTACAATAGGATTTCCAGGTTGGGTCTAACGACGAGGATCAGGCTGGTCCTGATGCCAGATAAAAGCTCGTGAAATAGAGGAAGGGGAATTTGACCCAGACCAGCCATGTAAATCACTTACAATATAGAGAGGTCGGTTTTTGACCTCCTCATGAATTCGAGCGACATAGAGTCCCATCATCCCCAAGACCATAAGCTGAACACCGCCAAGGAAGGATAAGACCACAACAGTGGAGGTCCAGCCTCGCACAGTATAAACACCTGCCAACTTCACTACAATGGCTGCAACTCCCGACAAAAAAGCAAGTGATGAAACCAAAAACCCGATGATAAGAGAGAGTTGAAGGGGTATGTTGGAGAAGCTAATCACAGCATCGGAGGCCAACTTTATCATCTTGCTGAGTGGATACTTCGTTTCACCTGCAAATCGCGGTGCTCGTTCATAGTACACGGCAGTTTGTTTAAAACCAACCCAACTAAACATACCGCGGATAAAACGATTCTTCTCCCGCATCGAGTTAAAAGCGTTCATCGCTTTCCGATCGATCAGTCGAAAATCTCCCACATCCACAGGGATATCAACTTGTGTCATCCGTCGCAAGATCCGATAAAACAGATTGGCTGTCACCTTCTTGAAGAGAGTCTCACCTTCACGCTTTTTCCGTACAGCATAAACCATCTCATAACCTTCACGCCACTTTTCAATCATCTGTTCAATCACTTCGGGAGGATCTTGAAGGTCGGCGTCCATCGTGATAATGGCTCGCCCTCCTGCGAGATCCATGCCTGCCGTGATCGCGACCTGATGACCAAAGTTACGAGCAAAGTGAACCACCTTGAAACGTGGGTCACGATTGTGATACTCCACCATAAGCTCGTAGCTTTTGTCACGACTCCCGTCATTCACCAGGATAATCTCGACAGAGGTGTCAAGCCGCTCCAGTAGCTCTGTTAAACGAAGAAACAATTCTGGAAGTGTTTCCTCTTCATTGTATATGGGTATCACCAGAGATATTTCAGGATTATCTTGCATCATTCAACACACTCATCATTCAACACACTCTATAAACTCACGTTGAAAAAAAGCGTTGTATCGCCTTTAGCCATAGACTGTCAATTTGCGACAAAAACAAGGAAGAACAAGAACCAAAAAAGCATCCTCCCCATGTTTTCCACACTCCCAACACCCAAACGAGCATATACCACCACAGAACACTTAACCGAGTCTCCGACGACGTAAACACTTAACCGAGTCTCCGACGACGTAAACACTTAACCGAGTCTCCGACGACGTAAACACTTAACCGAGTCTCCGACGACGTAAACACTTAACCGAGTCTCCGACGATTTGAGCACAGAGCGTAAAAGAGAGAGCATGGACGCAACATCCACAGAGTTAGACACAACACCTTTTCGTATCTTTCCCACAGGTTGGGTTTGGTGGTTGCCTGCATTGTTGGGTGCCATTACGATCGGTATCACTCCTTGGCCGCCGATGCTTGACTGGCCTCTACATATCGCGCAAGCCGCTCAACTGGCCCGCTGGGGAGACCCAACCTTTCTACCGGAAGGAGTATATTGTCGCTCTGCTTTCAGCAGTTATCACTTGTTTCATTATGTCGTGAGTCAGATCTATCAGATGGTTGGTCCTCACTGGGTCAGCCGGATCGCGCTGCTCTTTCTGTACTTCTTCTATCATCTCTCTGTTGGTGTACTGCTCCGAGTATACCGGGCGGATGAGCGTGCCATCGCGATCGCTTCACCTGTCTTTTTTGGATACCTCTACTTAATGGGATTTGGCTCCTTCTTGCTTGGAGTCCCTCTATTTATTCTTACCATGGCTGTCGCTCAGATCTGGCAGAAAAAAGAACACTGGGCATGGGGAGCAGCACTGTTTGCTTGTCTGGTGATAACTTTTGCCATTCACCTCATGCTCTTTTACCTGACCATGACAAGCCTGGGTGTTCGTTGGTGTGCCGAATGGGCATGGCATAAGAAGTGGCGTTGGCGTATCTTCGCCGTTCTCTTGCTCCCTGGAATCGCCGGGATCTACCGCCTCTTATCCTTGGGCTCTTTTTTTAAAGTACAGTTACAGTTCTGGTCAAAACTAAAACAACTCAATCCTGACATGAACTGGGTGATACAAGAGCCATCCTTGTGGAAAAAACTCCTGAATGTCCCCTACTTTCTGATTGGAAACGAGTATATGACCTCACGCGATATGTTGATGGGCCTGTTCCTATTGACGTTTGTGATCGCATTGTTGCTTCTTCGTATCGTGCAACGAAAAGCACAAGGTGCCCGCCCGGAGTGGGGGATCTGGGGGCTGGCTCTCACTCCCCTGCTTTTTTATTTTGGTCTCAAACAGTACCAAACCAATGTGAACTTTGTAAATGGACGATTTTTATTGCCAGGTTTTTTAATGTTTTTGGCCTTAATTCCCCCTATGACCTCAAACCAACGAGGCACATGGTTGCTCAGACTGGGACTGATGACCAGCCTCACATTTTTAACGATCAACGCAACGTACCACCTTCAATGGACGCAAGGTCTGGCGGGGTTGCATAAGATCACCCAGCGAATCCCACCCAACAGTCGTGTGTTGGGTGTTCTCTCACATTTTCGCCACGCTCCAAGCATCGTTCAAACCTACCGAGGAGGAGAGATTCGCCTCTCCTTCTCTTACTACCGTCATATGCCCATCGTGGACTGCGACCCCATGCGCCAAATACAAACCTGGCCCGTGTCCACACAAGTCAAAAAGTTCAACCCCTATACGATGAAATGGGATTATCTGCTAGTCTATCTTGATAAGCGTGGACGCCAACTGCGAGCCAAGTACCCCTGGTTGTTTCGTTCCGATGTCCCTTACCGACCACTCTACCGCTCCGGCAAATGGCTCCTCATGAAAAGGATATCCCGCAAACGGCTCCTCATGAAAACGAAATCCCGCAAACGGCTCCTCATGAAAACGAAATCCCGCAAACGGCTCCTCATGAAAACGAAATCCCGCAAACGGCTCCTCATGAAAACGAAACAAAAAAGCACACCATCGCGACAACAGAAAGGGAAAACAACAAAAAAAGTTCCGAATCGGGCTAAGAAATTAACCCATTAACACCGTTCGTGTCCTGAGAAAAAGATAGCTATGTTAAGGAGTGAAATGATGCCGAAGCATCTACGTATCATCATGTTATTTTCCATTGCATCGGTATTTGTGATTGCTGATGTTGTAACAAAGTGGGCTACGATCACATTTTTGCGCAACAAGCCTCCGATTGTGCTGTTGCCTGTTTTGGATTTTCGCTACGTTGAAAATCATGACATCGCCTTTAGCTTGTTCGAATGGATCCCAGATCGCATTCGTCCAGTAGTGATTATTGTGCTGGCTTGTTTGATGACGGTCTATGTCTTGTTTTTATTTTTCCGCTATGCCGCTCAATTCTTACTTTTAGGATTTGGACTCACAATGGTCCTATCAGGTGCCATTGGCAACCTGATCGACCGATTCACCCGTGGCTTTGTGATAGACTTTATTCATGTCCATTATGGAGTTCACTCCTGGCCCGTCTTTAATATCGCTGACATTTGTGTGAGTACAGGTATCGGACTGATCGCGCTCGGTCTGTTTGTCACTCCTTCCGAGCCCGTCAAAGAAGAGATGGAGACAGATACTGAGGCCAACACAGAAACAAAAGTTTCCATACCCACAACA
>JALTMC010000097.1 GCA_027005175.1 Myxococcales bacterium | reverse complement strand
TCTTTGGCATCATAAGGTGCCAACGTTTCATCGCTTCCGTCTGCCTCATCCCCACTTTGGTCCACAACTTGACTTCCGTGCCCTGAATAATAAAAGACCACCCGATCCCCTCGCTTGGCTACTCGTTGTAGCCGTACCATTGCGGCCATCATCGCTTTCTTGGTTGCCTGCTCATTCAGCAATATCTTTGTATTGGCCGTTGGGAATCCATATTCTACCAAGATCTTCTGCATGTTTGTGACGTCGCGGTCGGGCCAAACTAGAGACTTGACATACTTGTACTGAGAGATCCCAACTAACAAAGCATAACTTTTGGCTGTCGCCTCAGATTCTCGAAGCAAGAATACATTCATCAATAAAAAGAAAAGTGCACATATAGAGTGTCTTTTTGTCATGAAAATTTCCTTATGGGAGCCTGACAGCTTCTAAAACAAATGGATATGGCAAAATTCCCTGTATATCTTTGTCTATGGTTTCCAGTATAGTTTAAATTCGACACGTCGGTTGCGAGCTCTACCCTCTGCTGTCTTGTTGGTGGCGATGGGTGTGGACTCTCCCATACCGAGAGAGCGGAGGAAGCTCTCTGATACTCCGTGTGATTGGAGAAAAGTAAATACTGCTTGGGCACGCCTCTTGGATAAGAGTCGATTCTTTCTGCTACTTCCCTTGCTGTCTGTGTGACCAATGATCTTGCACCGCATGGTTTTGTACTTTGGTTTGGCTGCAAAATACTTGAGAACAGGAAGCATACTTCGGAGCAATGTTTGGCCTTCGGGTAGGATGTCTGCTTTGTTGTATGCAAATCTAACTTTCATGTTGAGCGCGGGAACTTTCATCACACTGGCTCTCAACCTACAAGGAAGATTTTTGTGTATACACACAAGCCGACGAGCCTGTTTGGCTAGATTTTGTGCATACTGTACTTCCAATCTCTTTTGTGCATTACGCAACCAACGCTGGTACAGACGTCTTCGTCGTGACTTTCTTGCCCAGCGTATGGCTTTGGAAAAATAGTAGATAGGCTGCTGGTAGGCTTGCGGCTTGAGCATAAGGAGCTGTTGACCTATTTGCCCTGCGAGCTTTGCCTTGCGCGGGCAGCTTTGCCTTAATAATTTAATAGAGTCCTTGATTACGTCGCTCTGACGTTGCTGGATGCCTTGATTTTCCATAAACCTCTTGGATAACATCTCGATCTTTTTGGAGCATACTCCAGCCCAGCCCTTCGTAGCAACAAAGAGTGTCATGCTTGTGAGAAGGGAGCAAATCACAAAGGTCAAGAATCTGTGGTTTTCTGCTTTCATCAAAAAATCCTTTTCAAACGTTTGTTTCCGTGCCATAAGATCTTCGGAAAGAACCTTTACAAAAAAGACAGTTGGTTCACAAACTTTCCGAAAACTTCGGAAAGAGGGTATGAAATACGTCTACCCCTACAAATGCGATGATGCTTGTCACAAGAGTCACAATAGAAAGCAACAAACAAGGTTGTAAGCGAAGGGTATGTGGATGAGATCGCAAAGTCAATACAAAGCCATGAGGTGGTTGTTCTTACTTGTGGTTCTTTTTTCCGTTGTTGCAGCGAGTTGCTTTCGGCATGTGTCCGATGCTGAGCGATCCTATGTGGAAGGTGTGCCGGAATATGAAGTGAGTATACCCAGTGCATGGATAGCACCTGCTGATGCCAATGGTCAAAGTTGGGATTCATTGGGTGCGTTGCCGCAAGACAAACTTCGTCAGCTACAGCGTCGTTTTCGTGAGAAGACAAAAGGACTTTTCAGCCAGCAGTGCTGGTGGGATACCAATGAGAAGTGGACCTGCACCCCGGCAGTTAAAAGTACAGCAGTTCTCGCTCTGCTTTTGGGTGTTGTTGTAGGGTTGTACAAGCAGATCGATGCTATCGCCAGAGACAACAAGGTGTATCGACCCGATCCTGTGGTGGAGTTGTATGTCAATGGACAGTCTGTTACATTTCCTGAGCGCTCCAACACTTATGCACCCAAATGGGACGAAACGAGACGCCTGCGAATCAAAATAGGCGACTTTCTTTTTGTTCGGATCAGTGATGCCGATCCATTTGGTGCCAAACAACCGATCACACTGCTTCGAATTCACTTTCAGCCCTCTCAAGAGGCACAACGTAGCAAGGTAATTCGATTTGTTGAGAACAAAGATCTTTTGGTCAAGCGGTTTATCCTGGAGTTTCGAAAAATCGAAAGGAGCGTATCTACCCCCTGAGATCCAAAGCTTGTTTGGGCAGATCTTGTTGGGGTCGAAAAGCAGGTACAGGTGAGAAGTCGTGAGTATCGAGGTGCACAATGTAACAATCATCCCCACTTTGTTTGAGGGGTTGTTCAGTTGTTATTCAACAGAAGCAAAGAGCAGGAGAAGTCCTATGATGAGAAGAATCAGTATGTACATGGTAGGAGTCTTGGTGGCTGGCTTGGTCTTGGTTCTTTCCCCTGTGGTAAAAGCAGGTAAGAGTAAGGGGGCTGCTGCCAAGGGAGTCAAAAAGTATGCAGTGCTGGTTGGGATTGGAAAGTATCGGCATCCTGGAGTTCCGAATCTCAGTGGTCCACCAAAAGATGTTGACAAGATGGTCAAGTTTTTGCGGAGGGTTCACCACTTTACTCAGATCAAAGTTTTGAAAGATAGTCAGGCAACCAAGAAAGATATCCAGAAAGCGATGCGCTGGTTGGCACGTGTTGCAGGTCCCAATGATGTAGCGGTATTTTATTTTTCGGGTCATGGGTCTCGTGTGGATGATACAAACGGTGATGAATCCGATCGTATGGATGAAACACTGATTCCCTACGATGTGGGTGCTTCCCCCTCGTCTCATCTGATCGATGATGAAATTGGGGTTTGGATCAAGACCGTCCGGTCCAACAATCTGACAGTGATCTTGGATAGCTGCCATAGTGGCACTGGCTACAAAAGCTTGAGTATTGTCGCGAAAGCATCACGTGCAAAATACTGGGATAATCCCTATATGAAGGGCAATAAAAAAGGTTATATTCCCGGTTCCAAATCTTACAACGGTTTTCGTGGCATTGTTACGGAGGTTCGTCAAAGTAATGCACAAGTGAATCGTGCCCAGAAACCTCGACCTCGTCGCAGAGTCCGTCGAAATCGTCGTCGTTTTTCATTTCTTGCTGCGAGTTTATCTTCCGAACGTGCCTATGATGTTGGAGGTCGTGTGAATAGTGTGATGACGCACTACTTGGTGGCGTTCGGTTCACGTTTTCCGAATGAGTCACTGGCTCAATTGGTACGTCGGATGAATGCGGCGTTGGTTCGTAGAGATGGTTCTCGTCAATGGCCGATGACCCCCAATGCAGAAGGTGTGACCGACCAGCCTCTCTTTTCTGCTCAAAGCCCTCAG
Source organism: Myxococcales bacterium (assembly GCA_027005175.1). Lineage (GTDB taxonomy): Bacteria > Myxococcota_C > UBA6777 > UBA6777 > UBA6777 > M3003. Next base: position 4,403 of record JALTMC010000097.1, on the reverse strand, counting down.
GGATTACAGGCCCAGCCACAGCTAGAGACGGCTCCCACTCTACAACGAACATCAGCGACTCGTTGTCGAGGTTCGTTTTGTGTGACCTTGAACATACTCAATCGTAGAGGATACCCCACATCCAAGTACAAAAATCACCAAGAGATCATGTTTACCTTTCAGTTGACGAAGCCCGGCTATATCGCGCTGATAGGAGAAGATGCGAATGGTGCTGTTACTGTGTTATTTCCCGATGTTTACAATGCAACTGTGGGCAGAAGAAGTAGACATTATTATGTTCGAAAAACGCACCCAGTGATGTTACCTCCTGGAGGGTGGGGCTCTAAGGCTGCATTCAAGATCAAAGGTAAAGTTGGTTCTGTCGAGTCTGTGACGTTGATTGCCTCAAGAGTACGGGCCGACTTTATGCGGCTGTACAAAGCGGCAAAGACAAATCCCTCCGGCAAGGCTAAAATTTATGTCGAAATTCGGGATAGAATTCAGCGGCGTCAACGCCAACGCCGACGACGCCATCGTCGAAAGCGACGTGGTAGGATGATCGCTGTAACACTCCAATACACCATCGTTCGTTGAACCGCTCGCTGTTGTATTGGACTTCAAGGTAAATTTTTGGATTGAGTTCTCTCTGCTCCTGCTCGGGCGGTTTCTGGGACTCCTTTCCTCCAACCAAAATATAGATGGGAACGTTGGTCGCTTCGTCGTACTTTGCCATTCTGATAGTGATAGGCTCTTTTCAAGGAACTTGTAGGCTCTTTTCAAGGAACTTGTGAGCCAAAGGAGAATAAGCTGTGAGGTTATACAAAAACACATTCATTGGTTGTGGATTTTCCCTTTTTGCTTTGTTGTTGTATGTAGGCTCTGTATGGGCAAAGCCATCCAGAACGGAGCCTCGCTCTGCTGCAAAGCAAAACAAGACCAAAGAATCCAAGCCGAATAAAAAAGCCAAACCCAAAACACGTTCGAAGCAATTGATGCCGGTACCATCGACAAAAAATAGCAAGCGGCATACCCGTCCCAAAGCTCGCTCGAAGCAGTTTGTGCCGGTACCATTGATGAAAAAAGGGAAACGGTATAAGCGTGTGAAGCGCAAGCGTAAGGTTCGCAGAACAGTGATAAAAGCCAATTCAAAGGTGATGGCTTCTTTGAAAAAAAAGTGGCCGGGTACCTTACTTGTTCGCGTTGCGAAAAAGGCCAAAGCAAAAGTGGGTAAGCTGGGAAAAGCAGGAGAAAAGGAGATGCATTTAATCTCTCATTTTTTGCTGGATCACACAGAGGTTAGTGTGGCTGCTTACCGGGCGTGTGTGAAGGCGGGAAAATGCAGTTTACCCTCTTCCAAAGGTAAGTATTGTAACTATGGAAAGCCCGGTCGTGGTGATCATCCGGTGAATTGTGTGAATTGGCATCAGGCGAAGCGATTCTGCCAATGGCAAGGCAAGCGTTTGCCAACTGCAAAGGAGTGGAGGTGGGCTGCACAAGGGGCGAGTGATAGGATGTACCCTTGGGGTAGCCAAAAGCCAACCTGTGAGCGTGCTGTGTTTCGCGGTCAGGGCAAAGCGGGTTGTGATCGGGATAGAACGTGGCCTGTGGGTAGTTTGCCAGCAGGAAACTCACCCTTTGGGATGACGAATATGGCAGGCAATGTGAAGGAGTGGGTGGCTGATTGTGCTCAGGCCAATCCCAGGGGACAATGCACTCACCGTAAAATCTTGGGAGGCTCCTGGCAGTCGATGGCGATCTCTTTGGCGATTCAGGCCGAAATGTTTGCCAAGCCTGAGACTCAGGGACCTCTGACAGGGTTTCGATGTGCTGCAGATGCCCCAGCCAATCTGATGATTGCTGTGGAAGAGATGGTTGAAGTCGAGGAGGAAGCTCTTGTCGCGATCCCCTCAGCTCACCCGGTCGTTCATACCTACTCCTTGAGTATCCCTGAAGTGTTAATCGCACCCTGTGACAGCCAATGCAAAAATTGGGATCGTTTGGGTGGTTTACCCCAATTCAAACTTCTCGCCTATCGCAGAGCTTTTCGCAAACAGATGAAAGATGCATCCAATCGTTACTGCTGGAAGGCCGGAAGTAAGTGGACCTGTGGTTCAAAAGAAAAGTCGCTTTTTCGGCTTCTGAAGGTTGCGAATTTCTTGATGACGACCTACCAAAAGATCCACTCTTTTGCCCGAACGAGAGGTTATTTTCGACCTGATCCACAGGTGATCGTGAAAGCGCGAGGACAAACACTTACGTTCAAAAAACGCTCCGATACCTTTGCCCCAAGTTGGTCAAAAGGCCAACGTCTTCGTCTGGCTTTCGGTGACAAAGTGACTGTCGCGATCTACGATCGTGACCCCCTTTTCCGAAAATCCTTGATCACGCGATTTTCTTTCCGCTTTACACCACCACCGCAGGCTCAAACAGCCAAAGCTAGCCGCTATATTCACAACAGCACAACATACGCCAAAAATATCGTCTTTCAGTTGGTCCGCAAATAGGGTAAACTCCAACCCTCGGGAACCAGATAGTCTGTAAAAGAAATGGAGATAACGAAATCCCTTGTATATCCGTGGGGATGAATCCCCACTCTGAGGATTTCGGAACTACCCCTTCGGGGCACTCTGAACACTTTGCCCCTCAGGAAAAACAAATTCCTGAGCCGACTTCAGTCGGGTTTTTCTTCCTCAGTGTGGGGCTAAAACCCCACTCTGAGGAAGAAAGCTTGCACATCAAAGGAGGCAATGCGTGGTTGTGTCCATTTTATGCCAATACCAGGAGGAGTAAGGATGAAGAACTCTCTCTTTTTGACGAGCTGGGTATCATTGTTGTTTGCACTAACAGGGTTCTCTATGCTGGAGGATGAGGCAGAAGCACGACGGGCTTCAAAAGGACAGGTCTATGTGCTGTTGATTGGTGTCGGAAGGTACCAGTACCCTCGAAACTTTTCAACCTTGAAGTATACGTGGAATGATCTCAGAACATTGCGTCGTGTGCTGACTGGGGTGGGGCGAGTGCCGTCTCGGAATGTATATGTCTTGTATGGTCGCCGGGCTGTGCGTTCGCGAATATGGAAAGTCATTCGACGGCTGAAGAAGCGAATTCGCCCGGTGGACTCGTTGATGGTATTCTTTTCAGGGCATGGTGTGTCGATCGATGGGACATCGTATTGGTTGTTGTACAACACAAAGCCCTCAGATGTGGAGGGGACAGCGTTACCTTACACAACAGTGAATGGGTGGATGTCATCTCTGGGAACCAACCGGAAGGTGGTATTTGCCGATGCCTGTCAGAGCGGACAAGGGGTGAAAGGAATTCGAGGATTGAAAGGGCTTCGTGCGATCCCTCGCGTGAACCCGTATCAATACAAAGGGAAGGGGCAGGTGTATATCGCATCATCCCGGCAAGCCCAGTCGAGCCTGGAACACAAGAAGCTGCGACAGGGGGTATTTAGTTTTGCGTTGAAAGAGGCATTGGAGGGAGCGGCCGACTACAATACAGACGGGGTGGTGACGCTGATAGAAGCATGGCAACATATCCGATCGCGCGTGAGAACACTGGCATGGAAGCTGCGAAGACATCGGCAAAATCCAGTGCTGGCAGGGAATATCTCTGGAGAGATCCCGTTGTCATTCCCAAAACCAAAACAAGAAAAAAAGGGGTGGCTCTATATTGTAAGTATTCCGAAAGGTGCAAAGGTATGGGTGGATGGTGATGATGTGGGAGAAACACCATTGCGGGTAAAGGTGAAAGCAGGAGCAAGGCGGGTGAAGGTGCACCTAAGAGGCTATAAGGTATGGGAAGAAACAAGATTGCGTGTATTTGTGAATGAACAGAGACGGAAGACCGTAAGGCTGGAAAGGCTAGCAAGAAGAGTGACAGAGCCAGTGGCGCGGAGGCCCGCAGCAGTCTCCGTTCCTAATTTTGGTGCTGTAGTGGTAAGCCCAACCCCATCTCTGTCCCCAGGAACAGTGCGAGGTATCCGAAAGCTAGCAGGAGCCAAGAAAGTGTGGATACCCAAAGGAAGCTTCACAATGGGGTCACCAAAAAGCGAAACAAGCATGGTGATCAAAGATTGTGCAAAATATTATGGTCTCAGCAAATGCAAAAGATGGTACAGCGACGAGAAGCCAGTCCATCAAGTGGGATTCAGTCGTGGGTTTTGGATGATGCAAACAGAGGTAACGCAGGGACAGTATCAGAGTGTGATGAGGTACAATCCGTCTTATTTCAAGAGTTGTGGTGGAAGATGCCCGGTGGAGAAGGTGAGCTGGCATGAGGCAGCGTCGTTTGCAAACAAGCTATCGGATTTACAGGGGCTGCCGAAGTGCTTTCAGTGCAATGGGGCCGGAAAGAAAGTGAAGTGCAAAGCGGTATCGCACGAAAACTATGTGAGGTGCAAAGGGTGGAGGCTACCAACA
>JALTMC010000096.1 GCA_027005175.1 Myxococcales bacterium | reverse complement strand
ATCAAAAGAAAACGAACCAAACCCATACAGCCAAAAAAGCGAGCCAAAGCCACACAGCCGAGAAAGAGAAAAAGTTGAAGAGGGAAAAGAGATCGTTTTCCACCGTTTGTTGAAATGAGTCAAGCGGTCAACGCCCCCCACCCCATCCGGGCTTCGTTCTGTCGATTCTGCCGGGTCCGCGATCGGGAGGGGGTTTCCACACTCACAGCAAGACCGACTTCAGAGCTTAATGTGAACTTGGACACTGTAGGCTCTGGAGAGGGTTTCCACGCTCACAACATAAGGGTTTTTTCCTGATGACAGGAGAGAAAAAAGCAGAAGAGCAAGCACAAGCACCTCGTGAGGAAGTAGAAGAATTTGTGGCATGGTTTTGGGAGCTTCAGCCCAGGCTTCAGGGAATCCTCGCTAAAAAGTTGCAGCCCAACCACGTAGATGCAGCAGAAGACATCTGGCAAGACGTCTCCTTGCGACTGCTGCAGAACTTTCGCAACAAGAATGGAATGTATGAACAATACCAAAGGTGGCTTGCCGACCACACAGACAAAAGAGCTGAGGCTTATGTTCGTAGAGCGATCACACATGCATGTACGGACAGGTTTAGAAGAGACCAAAAACCAACCGCAGCTCCCTTGGGAGAGCCACCGACAACCACCCCTGACATAACAGGTATAGAGCAAGATATAGCTCTCATCAAAAAGCTGGAATATTTGTTGGTGAAGTGTTGTCAGCAACCAGAGATGCTAGAGATTATGTTGACCCAATCGGATGATGAGGATTTTCTGTACTGGTATCTGCTTCATGTTGCCCATCTGAAAGGTACTTCCCTCCAACGATGGCTTGAGATGACACAGTTGAAGAGAAATACTGTAGACACACGAGCCAAGAATTTCATTCAAACCCACCACCGTATTGTGAATATACTATCTCTGCTCAACAGAGAACAGACAACCCAAGTCCTTGCTTCGCTCGGTCGCCAAAGTGAGTTACTCACAGCCCAAAAAAAGCAATGGGCGGCAGAAATAGGGGAGTTTTTACAAAGCAGCACAGGCCAGCCATTGCTTTATTATTTGTTGGGTCGCCAAGCCAATAAAAAAGAAAGAATCATCCCCTGGAAGCCCAAGAATCGCCTCCCTTTTCAGCGCAATGTGGGCACCTTATTTTGGCTCATTGTAAACACAGCCCGGGCTGCGGACTGGGAAGAGTTGTCTGAACTTACCAAGCTTTCCATAGACTTTCTACAACAGATATCGGAAAAAGCCTACCCTGGTATTTTCATTGACTATCTTGCATACCACGAGAGCGTTGAGGGAGGTTCCCCACAAACCTCAATCGCAAAGTCAACAGAGCATCCATCTTGAAGAAAGGAGAGGACGATGAAACAAGAAACCAAGCAGCAGGAGATGGGGAGCCGCGCATTTGTACTGAATTCGGCTCTTTGGCAGCGCATCCAAGAAGGAGACATTGAACCTTTTTTTGCGAGGCAATGGAGTCAAAAACTACAACAAGAACCATATCGCCAAAAGGCCCAGCAATTCTTTGCAGACAGGATCATCGAGTCCACAGAATACTGGCTTGCGTATACAAAGATCCACCAGCAACTATCGCGCTCAACCTGGACAAAAGAAAGCCTGATCGAGCGGTTCTACCAGAAAGAAGAAACACCTGAAAGTGTTGCTCTCTCCAGTGATGAAGCATTGTTTGGCTCTATCGAAGCACTGGGTCTGCAAGAGATGGAACAGAGTGATCTTCAGGCCCCACTTTCTGTGCCATCTGGCACAAGAGAAGCGATGGGAATGCAGGGCATCCCACAACCGCGATTTCAGAGTGCCCAAGAAGTCTCACAACAGACATGGACAGAGCCTGCCATCGGCGATCCGAAA
>JALTMC010000095.1 GCA_027005175.1 Myxococcales bacterium | reverse complement strand
CTACCACCATCTGCAAAAGTCAAGTATTTTTGTTACAATGCCAAAATTAAATTGGAATTTAAGCAACGGCAGTCGGAAAACCTGAAGTTGGCGGTCAAGGAAGCTCTGTAGGAGATAGTCATTTTCAAGCAAGAGTCGGACAGGTTAGCCCCCAGCATAAATACGCCAGCTATAAGAAGGCTGAAGTACTGGCAGACCCAATATAGTGGAACGCTGTAATGGTAAGCCGATAAATCAACTGCCGCCAATTCCCAACCGAATGGATATTGAAATCAATTGCGTAGCAAACAGACTAAAGCAAACAGACTAATTTGAGTCTGGTAAAACATGTCGGCTTGCAACGACCGTGGCCGACTCCTGCTTTTCTCCCGCTGATGGTCTACCGCCGTACGATTCTTCTGGTCGGAAATATCCACACCCATCGTCAGGGCTTTGCCATACAAGGCGATGCTACCATCTTATGGGAGAAAGTTCTGCCCTTTTTGGAGAGTTATCAGGATTGGGATAGGATTGTACTGCATCATCTGCGTAGGGATGACCCCGCGACTCTCGCGTTGCGTGAGTGTCTCAAACCTCGAACACGATGGTTGGAGCTTCCGGGAGAGAGAGAGCGTTGGGCTGTTCCAAAGAGAGAACATTCTTGGGAACAGCACCTCTGGCACCAAGGTCGTGAATCACGCCGCAAGCGTCGCCGTGTTCAAAACCGTCTGGAAGAACATGGGAACTACCGGTACCAGAGTTACACGACAGTGGAGGATGCGAGGGCTTTTGCTCGGATTTACTTTCGCATCATGGTGCGCTCCTGGAAACCTCCCGAAATAAGCCGCGACTTCTTTCGGCACTTATGCCGTCATTCTGCTGAACTCGAATGGTTTCGATCCTATGTCTTGTTCATGGATGATGAGCCTGTCTCTTTCCAACTTGGATTTCTGCTCGACAACACCTACTTTTGTTACAAAACGGCCTACCACAAAGAGTATGCATCGTATTCTCCAGGAATTGCTGTTGTGGATTATGCGATCACAGATGCAGTCCGTCATGGCGCAACACAAATCGACCTATTGACGGGAGATGATGCTTACAAAGCCATATGGTGCAATCAAGAAATTCAACAGGTTGGATTTCTTTCCAAGCGTTGATATCCTCCCCTCCCGTATTCGCTACGCTGTTCATTTTGTCTAGCCCCCATGGCTCACTATGTTATAGAAATTCCGTAAACATTTTGCGATGAGACGGTTGCATCCGATGTGAAGCCTCGATACTATCGATAGGCTAGAGACTCCAATGTCTCTCCATCATTGTGACTCTGTTGTTCTCTCGGTGAGGTCTCACGACCATCGGTTCTCTTCGTTGTTTGGGTCGATAAGGCTCTTTTCCTTTCTTGATAGGAAGTGTGTTATGAAATCCTCTTCTTTGTTTCTTTCGCGTCTCCTCTCTGTTCTCTCCTGGAGTGGACGGCTTTGTGTCGTTGGTGTTTTGGCGGGCCTATTTTTTGTTCAAAGCTGTGGCAATCCAAAGACCACATCAGATGGCTCTGTTACCACTGATGGATCTGCGAACTCCGAGCGCACACAGCTTCTGCCTGATAACAGTAGTCCTCAAGAGAACAACCCTCCCCAAGAAAGAAAGCCTCCTCCTGAAATACGCTGTGTTGCGATCTTAACATGTGCCCAAACGAAATGCTCCTATCCCCCAACCACTGTCTGTTTGGACCAGTGTGCCAAGGACGTGGTTGGAGCGGGGAAAGCGTTGTGGAGTACGTTGAAAACATGCTTGCGCTCGAAGTGTGAAGCGACCTGTACCACTGGCGATCTGGCTTGTCTGGAGAACTGCTGGAAAGCTGAGTGTGGTCAGGAACTCATCGCTTGTTCTGTCGATGGTA
>JALTMC010000094.1:3752-26638 GCA_027005175.1 Myxococcales bacterium | reverse complement strand
AACCCGACGGGCATCAGCGCATTTTCTGCACCAGGAAACACGGTGACAGTATGTCCATTCGAGCACTTGATCCGGTTGGCGATCGTCTTGCCATCTTGTAGCCTTTCGTCACCCTCCTGATAGAGCATGATTTGCTCGATAGGATCTCCCTCTCCCATCAAAGAGCGATGCTCTGTTAAAAAGACAACATCAATGCGATCGGTACACAAGGCACTTCGCAGACGCTTGAGGCACGGAATATTCTTTTTACCCTTGACACGGGGATTTCCATCACAAGCGTCGTGTGAATAGATGCTGTGCAAATGTATGATGGAGCGAACATAAGAATAGGTCTTGCGCTTATCCTGGTTTAACACGGGCAAGGAGGGATTCCAGGTTCGAGGTAGCTCTTTGACTTGTGGCTTAGGAGGTTCGCGTCGTGTGGGAGGTTCGCGTCGTGTGGGAGGCTGCCGTCGTGTGGGAGGCTCTGTTGTTGTGTTGGAACAACGTATTAAACTCACGCTGATTGTGATAAATAACATACAGTAAAAAAAACGAACCATGATAGGATTCTCACTTGTGCTTGGGGACCAATCCGACTCTGTCTTATACCATATTTTTCTTTCCTTGCGAAGGCATAAAAAGACTTCCTTGCGAAGGCATAAAAAGACCGGCCGAACTTTTTCTTGGCATATCCTTTTCATTGCTTCATGGGTGGTTACATTGGGGGTGTCGGTGTGCTTTTCCTTTCTTGAGCCAAGGGGGTGAGGAATATGGATGTACAAGAGAAACTGCTCAGGGTATCAGTTGTGAATGATTTCTATGAGAATCGCGGCGATCTCCGTGCTTGTGCGGTGGGTGGGCTGCTGCTCTTCCAGGAGATTAAGGAGCATATCGCTGATGTGAAGGCTCTCTTCTCTTGCGTAAGGAGCGAGGAACGAGTATCAAAAGATTGATACATACATGGCTCTTCGCTGATGTGAAGGAGAAGGAACTCGTTGTGTTATGGATGAGGTAATCGCATTTTTTGTTACATCCTGGCGATATGCCATGATTCCCGTGATTCGTGCTTTGATTGGGTGGGGCACCAATGTAAGAGAGTTTGATGTCCTTTTCTACAGCTTCTCATAAAAGCTCCTGGATTGTTGGACCTGTGACTGATCTGGCTTGGATTATCCTGTGCCCCCTGCTTTGTTTGTTTGGTTTGTGGGCTGCGTGGCGATTTTTGGGTCTGGCTGACCAACAACTCTATGTCGTGATGTTCTCGTTTGTTGTGATGGGGCACCATATGCCTGGATGGCTTCGGGCCTTTGGAGAAGCCAACGTATACCATCGATACCAGGCTCGTCTTTGGTGTTCTGCCATTGCCCTGCCTTTGATGATTATCGTACCTACCGCTTATGGCTTTGGTGCGATTGCGATCTCCGTGGCTGCTATCTTTGACCTCTGGCATGTTGCCATGCAACAACATGGCATTGGACGTATTTACGGTGCGAAATCTGGTGATGTCACACCGTCTTCTGCCAGGCTTGACTTCCTCTGTGTGCTCTTCTGGTATGTTACTATCGTGTTGTGGTCAGACTCCTGGCTGGCGGGAATCTCTATGGCCTTACGTAAGGCTGGGATTCTCCTTTTTGTCTCTATATCCTCCGAGACCTTACAAACCATTCGATACGCCTTCTTGTTTGTGAGCTTGAGCTTGCTTCTTGTCTATGGTGGAAAAGCGTATCGGACCTGGACTCAAACAGGTGTTTTTCCCTGGCTGAAACATCTTGCACATCTGGTCGGGTTTTCTGTACTGGCATGGACTTACCAAGACAGTAGCTGGTATCGAGCACAATCCACACAAAATATGTTTCATGCCATGCAGTACTTTTTTTTGGTGTGGATCTATGGACATCTTTCGATGGAGCACTCTTCTACAAAACACTCTTCGTTTTACCAGGGGTTGTTTGGTCATCGCAGGGGGATGCTTCGTTTCGGATTTCTCCTTGGAATGTATGGGTTCTTCTTTTATATACTACGTCATCTCTCCTATGGTTTGCACATCGGTGCTTTGCAAACCTCTGACCTCTTCTTTTTGTCCAACCATTGGGATGCAAAAAGAGGCGTTGAGGTGATCGCTTCTGTTGCTGTGGCTTCCTTACTTCTCCACTTTTACGTGGATGCTTTCATTTGGAAGGTTCGAACTCGTTCTGTTCGAAATACCTTATCGATCTCTGGGCAGAAGACGGAGAGCTTGGAGGAGAAAGGTGAGCCTTGGACAAAGGGAACTCTCCATGCCCTGGCATACTTTGGGCTCCCGTTGTTACTGATCGCATGGCTGGGAGCAGGAGAAAGAGAGCATTCCCCACAACAAGAGTTACGCGCTCTCCGGCACGATACTGAACTCTTTTCAAACAGTGCTGTGGCTTTTTATCGCTATGGAAAAATAGCTCTCCAACAAAAAAAAAGGAAGGTAGCTTACAAAGCTTTTGAGACTGCAACGGCATTGGCTCCTTCGTTACAGGGGCCTGCGTATGCTTTGTTTCAAATGTCTCGCCGGACAAGACACATGAAGCAGGCCGTCGCGTGGGGAGAGTTGGCTGTGCGAGCACGTCCCAAACACGGGGAGTTAAGGCATCGTGTTGCTGTTGCATACTTGCGCTTAAAAAGGTACAAACGTGCAACGGAGCATTTGCGAGTCGCTCTTCGTCAACGTCGCAACCATCCATCGGATCTGCTCTTGTTCAGTGTGATCCATTATCAACAAAAGCATGACCAAAAGGCCAAATATTTTCTAAAAATGGCTTGCAAAAGGGCACGCAAAAGAAAAGCATTGCAGCGTGAATCACTTCGCCTCCTACGACAATTTCAACAACACAAAAGAGTCTCTCTTTTTCAACAGTGTTCCTCCCCCCCAAAGAAAAGATAGTGGATCGTTTTCTTTGGTTATCGAAGCAGCGTTGCTTGTAAAAATCGTTCGATGGCATAGGTGCTGATTTGTCCGGAAGGGCCGGATGATATGATGTCACAGCCGTGTGTTGCCCATGGTAGCTCTAGTAAATAATGTGGCACGCCTTTCTTTTTTAACTGTTCAGCCAGGCGGCGACCATGTTTGTAGGATACTACCTCATCTCGCTTGCCTTGAATCAATAAGGTTGGGGGTGCTTTGGCTGTTACAAACTGAATAGGAGATGCTGCATCAAAGTTTTTCTGAACTTGTTTGGGGGCTCCTCCCAAGAAATTACGCAGAACCAAAGGAGAGTTAATGACCCATGGGTTGGAGGGGTTCTTCCAGCTCCAATTTAAGTCTGTGGGACCGTAAAAGCTGATGATCGCACGAATGCCTGGTGTTATTTTTTTGAAGCCTGCGAGTAGGGCGAGATGAGCCCCTGCACTCCGACCTAGCAGGGCGATACGATTGGGATCGATACGTAGCTTTTTCGAGTGACTGCGTAGCCATTGAATCATTTGTTTTACGTCGTGAAGTTGAGCTGGAAATCGATATTTGGGAGCCAGTCGGTAGGTGATGTCAGCCACGCTTAGCCCCCTTGCTGCAAAGTAGGAGTTGAGAGAACTCACTCCTCTTGTCTCTCTTGAGCGCCACGCGCCACCATGAATGACAACAAGCAGTGGTTGGGCTTTCTTTCCAAGTCTTCTTTGGTACATGTTTAACGATAGGCTCTCACCCGTAGCCACCTTGATTGGATAGCTTGTGCGCTTAACTCCTGGATTCTTTGCTCCCAACAGTCTTTGGTACATGAGCGGAGTGGTCTGGCCGGGAGCCTTCTCGGCAGTTAATGCAGATTGTTTGCCAAACAATCCTTGGAGATCTTGTGTCATCTGTAGGGCGAATCCAACAGCTTGAGCCCATGGAATCAATAAAAGGCCAATGCCCAAAATGCCCAACACAGACAGTGCTCTTCCACGCCAGTTTGAGCGGTCTACAAGGAGGCATCCAACCAGGAGAACCAATGCAAGAATATGACCCATCTCGATATAAAAAATAGAAGCGATCCACAACGTGGTTGTAGGGGCTGGAAAGACCGTTAACCAGGAAAATAAAACCAAGGGAACGATCAAAAGAATCGATGACCACCTTCGCCACGCACTTGCTCTCTTAGGAGGGGGAGCAGCACTTGATTTCTTGGTAGGATGGCTCATCGCGATCTCTCCTTTCGGCTCTTGGAAATGAAGTCTGTTTGTTCCTACTTGTTTGTGATAGTATCATGCCGCTCTATTTTATGGGAGGTTTCTGTTATGTTGCGTCGTTTTTCTTTTGTGTTGTGGGCTGTGATAGTCTTGGGAGTCTATCTCTCTGTGGGAGCGGGTTGTATGTGCAACCTTGTGGTGCCTCCTGCAGAGTTTGCTGCTATCCCCTTGGGTCCAGGAGACCTCAACAAAGAGACAGCGATGTTTTCGAACTGTTTGGAGATTCGGCCAACGTTGCAGGATTTTGGTGCTATGCCGATCCGTTGTGCTAGCACCTTCTACAAGGATGTGACAATCATTCACAAAGGGCTCTCTACTTGTTTGCGTTCGGTGAGGGTGGATGATGTGAGATTGCTTCAACCGAGTCGGAGTGGATTTCGAATGGACAGAAGGCCCGCCTTGCCTCACACTCTTGCTCCAGGGAAGTCTATGACGATCAGGTTGTCGTTTAAGGCAAAGCAACTTCTTTCGTTTGAAGATAAGTTACAGGTCCAAACCAATGCTCCAGGGCAGGAAACGTTGGAGGTTCACCTGGTCGGAAAGGGTGTTAAAGACATCTCACAACGAGATGTATACAAGCAGGTCTTTCGGGCTTCTGATATCTTATTTATTGTAGATAACTCCCGGTCGATGCGACAAGAACAGGCTTTTCTTGCAAAGAACTTCTTGAGTTTTATGCAATGGATTCAGCGTTATGCTTCGAATTTTCAGTTGGGTATTATTCCCATTCGAACAGGAGATCGTACGCTTGGTTGTTTGGTGGGTTCCCCAAAGATCCTCACATCAAAGACACCCAATCTTGCCAAAACCTTTGGGGATATCGCGACCACGCTTCGTCAGGGGAGAGGTCCAGAGATGGGTTTGGAGGCAGCTTATCTCGCGCTCAGTGAGCCAACTCTTTCCGATCCCAGGTGCAACAAAGGGTTTTTGCGGAAGGTTGCGATTCTGTCGATGCTTTTTATTTCTGATGAGCCAGACCAGTCACCGGAAGCGTATTCCTTTTATCTGAATTTTTTTAAAAACTTGAAAGGAAAGGACGGCTCTCATCGGGTTCGCGCCTCTGCGGTGGTTGGACCCTCTCGCGGTTGTCGAAGCTCGTTTGGAAGAGCAAAACCAGGACGCAAGTATATCCAACTGACAAAGGATCTACAGGGAGTATCGACCTCAATCTGTGAAGAGAACTGGTCGAAGCCACTGGAACAAATCGGCCTGTGGAGTATCTTAAGTCGGCTGAGTTTTCCCTTAAGATCTCAACCTGTACTGAACTCGATTCGCGTGTTGGTCAACAAGAAAGTGATACCCCAAGATGAACAGAATGGCTGGCAATACGATGCATCCAAAAATCATATTCTCTTTCGGGGTAGCTCGGCTCCAGTGCCAGGCTCTACCATCGAGATCCTCTATCTCGTTGATTGCCCGAAAGAGCCTTGAGTCGAGGTTTTTTCCCCTGAGACCTGTTGCTGTTTGGTCAGACCCCTCCCTACCGCCGGTGGCCCACGTGGTTTGAACCGCCGATCCGCCTTATGTAACTGACTGAAATCATTAGTACCCTATTTTGAGTTTGGCCCAAAATTACGAAAATCCACCAATAGCTTGCTGGCGAACTCATTGAAATGTTTACTCCACAGGGCGGTTCGAACCACGTGGGGTGGGGGAGGGGGAAGAGACAGCGGTAACTCAGGTTTAGCCATTTGTGTTGAAGGCGAATGCTTCTTCACCTTTAAGTGCTGTGTGTCGTATTGTGAACCAAAGACTCAAAGCAAGCGGTCAAGGTCTCTAGAGCCGAGTTTGTGTCTACACAGGGGTGATTTATCGGCATTTAACGGAGGTGACAAAGGTTCGTTCGTTCATACCGGCACAACAGTTTGGGAACCAGATGCATTTTGTACAACTTCCCCAGCAATAACACTTGGTGCTGTTTTTGATGGTTTTGAGTACCCAGCTAACAGAGCGACATTTTCCTGCGAGCCTACAAAATGCATCCATTTGTTCTTTGGTTGTGCTTGGTTTGCAACACGCTCCGTTCGAAGTACACTTGTCGAGGTGGAGTGGGTAAAAACTCATCCCCTTGTAGTTGAGGGTGTTGATGGTCACCTCGGGGCCATCCGTGCAGGTGGGCTTGCAACAGGTCGTGGTGTTGGGTAAGTTATCGACCTTCCCGTCACAGTTGTCGTCTTTGTTGTTGCATACTTCCAGGACTGGTATCACCTGTCCAGGACAGGTGCTGGGCCACTTTCCATTGGTACAAGTCTGCGAACCTTGTTTACAAACTCCCACACCGAGAGTTCCTGTCGGACCCAGGTAGCAGGAGCGAGTCAGGTTTTCATCGGTCTTCCCGTCACAGTCGTCATCTTGGCCGTTACAGACCTCTTTGGTGCCCGTGCCAGATATGGCTTGGCATTCTACGCCAAGCTTGTTGGATTTGCACGCGATCTGTCCCTGTCTTTGGCAGATCCCCTGACCTGTGGTGCAGGGGTTGCCCTTGGTGGGAAATCCTTCGTCGACTTTGGCATCACAGTCATTGTCTCGGTTGTCACACCATGTTTCCGTGGCTTGGTATCCTGGGATCTGCGCATAATCAGGATCTTGCCAGCCTGACTTGCCTTTGCAGATCTTTTTGGTACCGCTGCATACACCATAACCTTTGGATGCAAAAGGTGCGACGACATTGTTATCGATCTTTCCATCACAGTCATTGTCGAGTCCGTCACAGATCTCTCCTTGGGGTTGGCTGGTGCCCACACATGTTCTTTGGTTGTTGAGGCATCCCCAGATGCCCTTCTGGCAAGCTCCTTTTCGTTTCGGGACCTTGCAGGGCTGGTTGAAGGTGTCGATGTTGTCGATAGATCCGTCACAATCGTCATCTTTACCGGTGCATTCTTCTTTTTTGGGTTTTACGGTTTGAAGGCACTGCTGAATGTTTTGGGCATCACAGGTATAAACACTCTTGGCACAAGAGCCTATGGCGTTGGGGACAGTACAGGGACCGCCAGGTATGCACTTGGGACCGCAACGAAATTGTTTGTTGCACAACTCATCAGGCTTGCATGTTCCGCAAGATTGACCGCACTTGTCTATTCCGCACTGGCGGGTTTTGCACTCTTCAGAGAAGCAGGGTTTGGGCTCACATTTTCCGTTCTTACAGATCTCGCTGGATGAGCAGAGGAGGAACCCTTTGCATTCGTCCCATCCTCCATTTTGTTTGCACTTTTGCAACCCCATCTTACAGGCTGTCACACCTTCAGGTTGGCAGGCGCGAAGCTTTGCCGGTTCGCAAGCCACACAATAGTTGTTGGAGCAGACAGGTTTGTTTTTTGGGCAGTGTTTGTCTTCCATACAGGTCAAGCATCCTTTTGGACCGGCACAGAATAAACCCTTGGGGCAGTCGGTATCTGCGCCGCAGATGCATTTGTTATTGGTGGTACAGATCTTCTTGGAGCGGGGTATCGTTCTGCACTGAATATCCGTCAGGCAGGTGACACAGCGTCCTCTGTTGGAAGTTTCTTGCAGGCACTTTTCAGGACAATCCTCACAACCTGGTAACGAGACAGTGATTTCGCCTCCACACGAGGTCATCAGTAAGCAAAGATAGCAAAAAGCCACCAAGAACAGCCTCAACATTCGAAACTCCTTCTGCTCACACATCTTGTTCTGACGTCGATGTGCAATCTACAACCTATAACAATTTGCTCCTTTTGAGCAACGACCCCTGTCAACATATTAAGTGAGAGCTTCTTGGAGGCGTTCTGAAAATTCCAGGCAGGAGGTTAGCCGTTCATTGCGTTGTTTGGCCAAAGTATTCAGGATAAGTTTTTCGAGTGCGGGTGGTGTGTCAGCACGTAGCGTTGACGGAGGTGTTGGGTCATGCGAAAGGTGAGCCTTCATCAAGGCAAAGAGATTGTTTTCTCGGAAGGGGCAAACGCCTGTGCAGAGTTGGTAGAGAATGATGCCAAGAGCGTAGATGTCGGAGCGTTGGTCGATATCTTGCTCGCTTTGAAATTGCTCTGGTGACATATACATACAGGTACCCAACAACACACCACTGACGGTGTAATTGGTGCCTTCTACAACTTTGGCAAGGCCAAAGTCAGTGAGCATGGGAACATAGAGGTCGGCTTGTTTTTTGAGTAAGATATTTCCAGGTTTGAGATCTCGATGGATAATCCCTTTTTTATGAGCTTCTTCCATCGCTGCAAGGATCGGTGTAAATAAATTCATAATGGCTGTGAAAGGGAGTTGTCGTGTTTGTTGTTCCAGATAGCTTTTAAGGTTGGTTCCTTTGATATACTGCATCACAGTGGCCATGAGTTGTTCTTCTTCGAGCAAGTCATGAATACGCACGATATTGGGATGAGTGAGAGTCGCCATAAGTTTGGCCTCTCGTAAAAAGCGCTCTCGAATCTTGTTTTTTCCAAAGAGACTGGAGTGCAATACCTTGATCGCGACTTGACGATGCATCGCCATATCTTGTGCTCGATACACCACACCCATGCCACCCGAGCCGATCTGGTCCTCAATCACATAGTTTTCAGCCAACATGGTTCGAGGGGGAAGCAACACTGGCATGGCGTCTGGCTCGGGAGTCACGGCAGGTTGTGAGTGTTGCGTCATGAGCTGTGAAGCATTAAGCATCTGTCGCAAGTCACCCAGACCTAGGACCTGTGACTTCTCAGATACTGGACTTGTGTCTGCAAGTTGACGTGCCCGATCCATTAACACAGAGTCCCACACAAAGGACTCCGACACCGCACGTGCAATGGGTCCCTTCTTCTCATCGGGTTCGTCAGCCCTTGACACAGGCTGCTTCTTACCACAAAAGGCGCAAAAAAAAGCTCCTTCAGGAAGCTCCCTACCACACTGTATACATCGAGATGCTGCTGACATGAGTATCTTTCGTATTGCTTTTTTTCCAGGATCTTCGTACTCAGTACTCGGCACTTGCACTTTGGTTCTCGGTACTCGGCACTTCGTACTCGGTGCTTTGGTGCTTGGTACTCGGTACTCGGTACTTGGCACTTGGCACTTGGCACTCTGGCACTTTGGCACTCTGGTGCTTTGGTGCTTGGCACTCTTTTGGCTATACTACTGATTGTGAAACGACAGTCAAACCGCTGGTGCAATCACTCGGATTTTTTTCCTCGATTCTTTTTGCAAGGTTCATGGATTGAGTGAGCTGCCATTCTTTTGTATTGAAGGTCTATGTATGCAAATTACTTTAACCCTGTTTTGTGTCTTATGGTGGCTCCTTGGTGTTGTGATGTTGGTGAATCTTTGGATGGTGAAGTCTCTTGCAAAGTTACCTTTGCGAGAGCGCGAAGAGTGGCCTTCTCTTACGATTGTCGCTCCTGCTTGTAATGAAGCGGAGTCTCTGGAGGTTGCGATCAAGCGACGATTACAGAGCACGTATCCGAATTTACGGATACTCCTGATCAATGATCGCTCGACAGACAACACGGGTGAGATCGCAGAGCAGCTTGCATCACAAGACGATAGGTTGGAGGTTCTTCACAACAAAGAGCTGCCAGAGGGGTGGCTGGGGAAAGTGAATGTCTTGCGCCTGAGGGCTGAACAAGCGGAGAGTGATTGGATCTTATTCAGTGATGCTGATGTTGTGATTGAACCTGGAGCTCTTCGACGTGCGGTCTCCTATTGTGAAACGCAAAAAACGTTCTCTGAGGGAGCGGTAGAGAGGAATGAATAGATGATATGGACGTCTTTTTGGCAGGCTCTTGCGCTTGCTTCTGGTGGACTCTTGTCGATAGGCTCCATTCTTATTGTTGTTATTCTCTTAAGCTCCCAGCGGGGATTGCAAAAAGCTATCGCATATTTCTTCGGATACAGCGGTGCTTATCTGCTTATCGGAGCACTTGTTTTGATGGTGGGAAGCCAACTGAGTTCGAGTCGTGGCAATGGACTCTCTTGGCTCTCTGTTGTTTTTCACTTTTTGATTGGGGGGCTTCTACTCTTTTTTGCACAGAAGAAATTACGCACTCCTCCGGAAGAGAACCCCAAACCACCAAAGTTTTTAAAGTCGCTGGACTCTATGAGTGTGTCAAAAGCTGCTGGCTTTGGCGCGATGGTTCCATTTCTTAATTTCAAGAACCTTGCGATCTATCTCTCGGCAGTTTCGCTCCTTCTCTCCAGCAAAGTCCCTCTTGTGCAAGGATTGTTGTTTGTTGTGGCCATTGATGGCGTCTTTTGCGCTTCTGTTCTGTTTCCCATCTTGGTCTATCTTGTTTTTTCAACACAAACCACGCCTTTCCTTCAACAGACCCGAGCATGGTTGGAAAAAAATAACCGTGTCTTCTCTATCGTTATCATGCTCATCTTTGGGGTCTTCTTTTTTGGGAAAGGTACCTACTCCATCTTTTGAGTTTTCCTTTTTGGGAAAGGTATCCACTCCACCTTTTGAGACAAATCCAAAGCACAAACGTTTGTGTTGCAGGAGAAGCGACGAAGTAAGTTGAGTGAATATGTTAGGAAAAAGGCCGGATATATTTGTGGATGCAGTTAGAGATATTCAAGTGAGTTAATCGCGGATGCAGTCAGAGATATTCAAGTGAGTTAATCGCGGATGCAGTTAGAGATATTCAAGTGAGTTAATCGCGGATGCAGTTAGAGATATTCAAGTGAGTTAATCGCGGATGCAGTTAGAGATATTCAAGTGAGTTAATCGCTGCTCCTATTTTGGCTGCTCTTCAACATTCAGGAGTTGCTTCTTGCAAAACTGCAAGAATGTTTTTTCTGTTAAGGTAGGTATCTTGTCGAGTAACTGGACGATGGATATATCGTTGTGAATCGGCTCTTGCTCTGTCTCAATGGCGACCAATTGCCCACTTCTGATCGTTTCTGCAACCAAGTGTGATGGGACCAGTGCCAAGCCCATATGATGTTGTACTCCAGTGATGGCTGCTTTCACACTTTCAACAATCATCACCAACGATAACTTTGGTGCCGCAACATTGTGGTGATGAGAAAACCAGCTTTTGAGTGAAGGAGCATGTCGCTTGTAAGAGATATAGCTTAAGCGAGTTAGACTCTCTATCGAAGAAGCGATGAGTTGATGCTTTTGATAGTACTCTTGTGAACAAATAAGAATTAGATCTTCTCGAAATATCGGCGTAATGCTGTATAGAGACAACTCTCGATCGAGAGACCACTTCTGCGAAAAAATGTCTGCCAACGAAAGATCGAGCTTGCCCTCTTTGAGTTGTAGCAACAACTCTGTTGGGTGTCCAAGCTCCATATAGAATTGAACATTGGGATGCATCTCGCGAAAGGATGCAAAGATGCCTGGAAGATAGCGTTGTCCAAACTCCACAGGGGCTCCTATCTTAAGCAAGCCATAAGGTTCATGTCGGGCCTGGTGGATGTGTTGAATCCCCTCTTCCAAAGACTCCATAAACGGAGCCACCATTGCATACAATGCCTCCCCTTGTGATGTCGGAACCAGGCGCCGATGAATCCGTGTAAAGAGGTGTGTTTCCAACTCCAACTCCAGCTTCTTTAAATGCTGACTTACCGCAGACTGCGTAATATGCAACACCTTTGCTGCCGCAATAACGCTCTTGTGCGTGTAAATCAAATAAAACACTTTCAAACGATTTAAGTCAGGTACTTTCATTAGTATATCTTATTATAAGGATTAAAATGATTCATTTTACTTAATGAAAAGAATTTCCCATACTTGCAAGTGAAAGTCAACACCGCAATACCGGTGTCGTTGCATTGACGAGTGTAGCAAGGCTTTGAAACGCAGAACGGAGTTGTAGGCCGCTCCAATCCGGTTGTCGGCTGAGCAAATCCAGAACCTGAGACGATGCAAGGAGT
Organism: Myxococcales bacterium; assembly: GCA_027005175.1. Lineage (GTDB taxonomy): Bacteria > Myxococcota_C > UBA6777 > UBA6777 > UBA6777 > M3003. The sequence goes on along the minus strand of JALTMC010000094.1, from coordinate 14,635 downwards.
TTTCGATGGAAAGCAAGAGTAAGGAAATGGCAGAGCAAGGGAAGCGGAAGATGGAGTGGGCGGGACAATCGATGGGAGTGCTGCGAGCGATTCAGGAGAGATTTTTGGAGGAGAAGCCGTTGGAGGGTGTGAGGATCTCGGCTTGTTTGCATGTGACAGCGGAGACAGGTGTGTTGATGCAGACGATGCAGAAGGGTGGGGCGGATATCTGTTTGTGTGCATCCAATCCGTTGAGTACACAGGATGATGTGGCGGCTTCTCTGGCTGTTCACGATGGGATGAAGGTGTTTGCGATTCATGGTGTGGATCGTGATGGGTATTATAAGCACATTCGGAAAGCGTTAGCGCATCGGCCTCATATTACGATGGATGACGGAGCTGACCTTGTTCAGCTCTTGCATACAGAGTATCGAGAGCAGCTTGATGAGATCAAAGGTGGTACGGAGGAGACCACCACGGGCGTGATTCGTTTGCGAAGCATGGCGAGGGAGTCGGTATTGGGTTATCCGGTGATTGCAGTGAACGATGCGAAGACCAAGTACCTCTTCGACAATCGGTATGGTACAGGACAGAGTACGATGGATGGGATTATGCGTGCGACGAATCGTTTGATGTCGGGTGCGGTGTTTGTCGTTTGCGGTTATGGCTGGTGTGGTCGAGGGGTGGCTATGCGTGCGGCAGGTATGGGGGCGCGTGTGGTTGTTGTAGAGGTCGATCCATTCCGGGCCTTGGAGGCTGTGATGGATGGGTATCAGGTTATGCCCATGATGGAGGCAGCAGGCGTTGGTGACTTCTTCTGCACCGTGACAGGCAACCAACATGTGATCAGAGGTGAACACTTTGCTTGTATGAAAGATGGTGCGATTGTGTCGAATGCCGGTCACTTTAATGTTGAAATTAACCTCGGAGAGTTGGAGGAGATGGCTACCGCTCGTCGGATGATGCGGGAGTCGTTAGAGGAGTTTGTACTTGAAGATGGGCGCAAACTCTATCTGTTGGGGCAGGGGCGTCTTGTGAACCTGGCTGCCGCCGAAGGACATCCAGCCAATGTGATGGATATGAGTTTTGCAAACCAAGCTCTGAGTGTCGAACACCTCTTGCATCATGCCCAAACGATGGAATCCAAAGTTTATGCAGTGCCCGATGCGATCGATGCACATGTGGCTGCGATGAAGTTACAAACGATGGGGGTTGTCTATGATACTCTCTCAACCCAACAACAAGTGTACCTCAACGCTTGGATCATGGGAACTTAATTGACTTGACATCCTCACTCATCCTATCCGGCTTGCTTCAGCCGATCACTCCACCCCAACGGGACAACCTCTGCAGCTAGGCTGTAGCACAGGCATTTTGAGCTGTAGCACAGGCATTTTGAGCTGTAGCACAGGCATTTTGAGCATAGATGGATTGCTGGAGAAAGCTTTGGGGTGGGAGGAGAAAGGAGAGGAGGAGGGCTTGGAAACTTACGGAGTCTTGCCGGAAGAGACCTTCTTTTTGGGAGAGGCTTCTTTTTTGGAAGAGGCTTTCTTTTTGGAAGAGGCTTTCTTTTTGGGAGAGGCTTTCTTTTTGGGAGAGGCTTTCTTTTTGCAGTAGGGTTTTTCTTTGCGTTTGCAGGTGCGTTTGGTGCATTGGGCAACTTTGCCATTTTTACAGCTACATGTGTTGCATCCATCGAACCATAATGTGCAATTCTTGGGGCATTTTGGGGGAGTACGCTTTTTGCAGAGAGGCATCTTGCAACCTTGGATCTTTGCGGTTGCGGAGATATAACCTTTTTCGCACTTTATGGTGAGCTTGGGACATAGGCAAACAGGTTGTTTTTTGACCATCTTGCAAAATCGGGGCAACTTGCATGGAGTGTTGCTACAGGTTTTTTTGGGGGTATGCTTTTTGCAGTAGGCTTTGCCTTTGCGTTTGCAAGTGCGCTTGGTGCATTGGGTAATCTTGCCATTTTTGCAGCCGCAGGTATTGCATCCATCGTACCAGGATGAACAGTTTTTTGGACATGTTCCTGCCTGTGAAGTGGGAACAAAGAACAACAACGACATAGCACCAGCAAAAATCAAAGCCAGACTCAGTTTTTTCATCAAGTTCTCCTTCAGGTTAAAGTTTCTCGGATCTGAAAGATACTCGATCTTCATGGGAAAGTCATCAAGAAAAAAGACGAGTGAAATCGGAGTTGAGTTTCTCTTGCCTGAGCCTTGACTGATTTGTTCTACTTCGCCGAGCTTGTTCGTTCTCTTGGTTTATGAGTCGGTGGAGGGTGGTGTGGAGGATTCCTCCATTGCATCCCCATAAAGATAACCCGTTTTCCTTTTCTTTCTCGATTAATTCTCAACTTTAGGGGGACTCATTTCCATTCGTTCCGTGGGCTGGATCGTGACGGCCAATGAATCGACTGAGGAGGCCTGTCTTCTTTTAGGGCTATGAGTCATCCACCAATTCTTAGCCTCAGCGTTGGTCCAAGGGTATGTCTTTTCCATCAGCTCTACTTGTTCGAGAACGGCAGCTGCACTTTCGGGACGCTCCTTGGGATCTTTGGCGAGACATTGGTGAATCAACTGAGCAAGCTCTTCTGGGATGGGTTGTAAGCAAACATTGGCAAGGGGTACAGGTTCTTCTGATATATGTGCAAAGGCAAGACTAACAGGGTCTTTCCCCTCGAATACCATACGGCTTGCGAGCAGCCAGTAGGCAACACAAGCCAATGCATAGAGATCGGTTCGACCATCAAGTGGTTGGGCCAACATTTGTTCGGGTGCCATATAAGCCGGCGTGCCCATGACTGTACCAGCGATAGTTAATGGGTTAGAGTTTGTATTCTTTGAGTCTTTGAGGGTCTTTTGTGTCTCAACATCTTCCATCGCAAAGCTGTTTTTGAGAGGGACCTTCTTTGCTCTGTTGGTTTCTTCAGATTCTTGTGAAAAAGAGAGGCCAGAAGAGTCTGCCAATGCTTGTAACTGTTCTTGCTCTTCCGTGAACTCTAGGGATTTCACAAGGCCAAAGTCCAGGACTTTGAGAAAGTCATACTCTTCTCCCATGCGGCACAGGAATAAGTTGGCAGGCTTTATATCTCGATGGATCATCCCTATGCCGTGAGCCTCGGAGAGAGAGGCAGGCTTGTCGCAGTACCTGGGTGACACGAGCGGGTTTCATCGGTCCATATTGCTGGACAAATTCATCCAAGTCGATACCGTCGAGAAGCTCCATCGCGTAGTAGAACTCGCCCTTTGGGCTTTGGCCAAAGTCGTAGAGTTCCACTGTGTGTGGAGAGCGCAGTTGGGCCGTTGCCATTGCTTCTCGTTCGAAGCGGGTTAGTCTTTCCGAGATATTGTCATCATAAAGGTCGGGTAGGATGAGTTTGATCGCTGCGGGCCGAGCTAGCATTCGGTGACTGGCTCGCCAGACTTCTCCCATTCCGCCTTTTCCTAGAAGCTCTTCCAGTTGGTAGTTGCCCATCTGTCGTTCTTCTTCCAGCTCGATTAAGGTTAACTCATGGGTTTTTTGAAGATTGGCATGAGCAATCTTCAGCTTGTCGGAGAGCTGTTTGATTCGGTCGAAGGATTCGGCAAAGCGCAGGGCCAACGCATAGGTCTGGAGGAAAATTAAGAGTAGAAAGCTGGCGGGGGCGAACTCTATGGATGTTGGAATGAGCCCCATGGCTTGTGTGTAGTCGTGAAGAAAGGCAAAGATGGCCACCATGTAGGCAGCTAAAATTAATCCGGCGAGTTTCTCGGATGCGAGCCAGGCTCGAACAATAATCCAGAAAGCAATGCTTGTGGAAACCGCGCTCAGGAGTCCGAACAAGGGTAGGCTTTGTAGCACCCAAGAGAGAGGGAGAACGGCAGAGCTTGCGGCCAAGAGTAGTGACACTGCTATCACGAGATATACCGGTCGCCAGAGTGCTTGTTTGGGGAACATCGATGAAAACACGCCAACCGTACAAGCCGTGATTCCAAAAATGCTGATATATTCGAGTCGTAATTGCCCGGCAGTATCGAGCCAAGGAAAGACGATGTGGATAGCCAAAGCATCATTTCCCAAAGCTGCACGAGCAGCTATCGTCAGGCAAAAGGCTCCAAACCACAACCAACTTGATTCACGTCGAACTCCACCAAGCACAAAGAACAGGCAGCCAATGGAGAAAAGAATGGCAGGAAGGATACCTGATACAAAGTTGGCAGAGCGCTGATTCTCCAACATCATAGCAGCTTCTCCGAGCACCCAACTTCGACGTAGTCCTCCGATTCGATGGCGATGGTTGCTGACGGGAACAACCAGCGACAGCTTCTCTGCAAGGGGAAGAGTGACCAGCTTGCGTCTCATCTCCATGACACTCGATTGCCATGTGAGTCCAACTTTGCCACGTGACGCAAGCAGCTTGCCATTGACCCACAGCTCAAAAGCACTGGTCACACGATGCATATTGAGAATAAGTGGCTTTGTTTGTTTTGGAGGTAAGAGTATTTGTAGACGATATGTGGCTACTCCCTTGGCTGGTCGTTTGGTTTTGCTCCCGATGGTCCTCGACCATGTTCCAGGAACTTTAACCAAGGTTGTTGTTGCTTTTTGGTTCTGGCTCTTGTGACCCGGTCGTTGTAGCACTCCCCACGTTAAGGACCACTCTCCATCCAGCTTGATTGGACTGGAGAAGTCGGCCTTGCGAAGATCAAGTATTCCCGCTTTGGCTTCGGGTGTGTGGGCTGACTTCGGCTTCACACAACCTAGTAGGGACAAGCAAAGCAAGGCGAAACACAATGTAACCACAACAAGAATGGGATGTTTGTTTTTGGACACTATCTGGTCCCCTCGAAAAATTCTCCAAGTGTTATGGTGCTTGAAAGATCTTTCCTTTTGTGTAGCCATTTGGGTCACAGACGATCCATGCTTTCTGTGACTTGTACTTCTACGAGAGTTTTCGTTGACGGATACAGAGCTGACCTGACTTCACAGAAGAAAGATAGTTCATCAAATAGCTCTTTCTTGATAGTTACCACACGGAGTGGCTTTTGTGAGCAGCGAGCTATCTCAGGTTAGGGGCCGTCCAAAAAGAAAGTCGTTGATTTGCGCTTCGATTCGCCGCCCTGGCAAGGCTCTCCTCCTCGGAATAGCAGGCTATTCCGAGGAGGTGTGACGCAGCCAGGGTGGATAAAGCGGAGATGCAAACGGTATCGGTTCTTTTTGGGCGGACGCTTAGCGGCAGGGGACCTTGGGTTGTGCAGTGGTGGTGATGGTGAAGCGGTAGTTGCCATCGATGGTGAACCTGTAGGAGTAGCGGGAGGTTTGGAGCTTGCTGGCACTGCATTTGGCGGGCCAACTGGAGTCGCTACAACTGACGGTTGCTCTGGAGACAGAGCCGTTACTGTATGTTGCGTTGGGAGTGGTTTGTAGTGAGCCAGCCCGATACGCTGCCTGCCCACATTTGGGAGCGTATCCTGTCTTGAGATAGGCACATCCACTGGAATAGTTGTTTTTATGCCACATAATGAGTTTGTTGCTGTTGTACGCTCGTGGGGTCCAGGTGCGTCTCAGCAAGGAACCATTGATATAGCGTGTCCTACTGCAACTTGCTCTACGACAAACACTGGAAGGCCAGGGTAAGCACTTTTTGTTGGAGCAGCTTGCATTGCACGAAGCTGAGCCAGGAGGCTGCAAGGTCAAGGAGAGGTTCATCTCACAGGAGGTGGTCTTGTAGGTTGGCTTGCCGCTTGGAGTATACCAACGAGACCAACCATTGCAGTATCTGTCAGCATAGCCTGAGTAGGTATATACGATCTGACGTGAACAGGTGCAGATCCGAACATTGGGGGTCGCTCTTCTATCGCAGTTGTAATCAAAGCTGCCGCAATTGTTTGGACTGGTATAATAAGCCGACTGACCCGGTCGGGCGTTGGCATCTCTATCACAACAGTCTCGGTTGTTATTGACGTAACCAATGGAGTTGCGGCAGCTATTTTTTCCAGTGCAGACAATTCCCGCCACCTTGATACATCCTCGGAAGCCAATACTTCCCGCACCGTAGCTGTCTTTGTCGTTGTCTCTGTACCAGGAATAGTGTGTGCTGTTCTCATCGAGCTTGCCATCACAGTCATTGTCAACACCGTCACATACGTCTGAAACGCCCGGCTTGATCTTACTGTCGTTGTCATTGCAGTCACGATTGTTGGTGACATATTTGGCTGGTGCTTGTTGGGCACATTTTTTGACGGCAGCAGCGGTTTTATCGCCGTATTTATCACCATCTTTGTCCGGGTAGAAGTTGACGAGTGGTAGGCCATTGTCGATCTTGCCATCGCAGTCATTGTCTGCGCCGTCACAGATCTCTTTGGAGGGGGCGCCTGGCTTTACGTTGCATTCTTCGCCAAATCCATTCTTCTTGCAGACATAGATACCTGACTTGATGCAATTCCCCAGACCTGCTGTACATTTTGTCTTTAGCTTCTTGAAATCCTCGTCGATGGATCCATCACAGTCATTGTCAATACCGTCGCAAAGTTCAACGGTTTTTGTCTTGGCTTGGACGCTGCATTCTTCGCCCGATCCATCTCGTTTGCAAACCCACTTGCCTTTGTTCAGGCAGGCTCCGATACCAACAATACACTCTGTTTTGAGTCGTCTGAAATCTTCGTCGATATCACCATCACAATCGTTGTCTCTTCCATCACAGATCTCTTTGGATGCTTTACCTACTTGAGCGTCACACTCTTTGCCGGAGCCATCCTGTTTGCAAACAAATCGGCCTTTGGCTTTGCACTCTCCTTTGCCAAGTTCACATGTTGTCTTGAGATCTTTGAAATCTTCATCGATGTCACCATCACAATCGTTGTCCTTGCCGTCGCAAAGTTCTTTGCTGGGTTGGACTTCATTTTCACACTTGCCCCAAGAGCCTGACTTGCAGGTTTTGGTCCCCTCTGTGCAAAGACCCACTCCTTTGGTTTTGGGGTCAGCGGCATAGCATTTTTCGCTGATGGGAGTGATACTTCCTTTGATGTTATCGATCTTGCCGTCGCAGTCATTGTCTTTGCCATCACAGATCTCTGGTTTGGAGGGCAGTGGCTTGCCAGAGCACTCTACTCCGAGACCGTTTGCTTTGCAGGCAAGTCTGGCATTTTCATTCTTGCACTCACCAACACCCACATCGCACTTGTCGTTTTTTGTTGGGAAGCCGTTATCGATGGTTCCATCACAGTCATCGTCCAGGTTGTTGCATAGCTCATTTGTGGGAACAACCTGTCCCTGACAATCGCCGTAACCAGAGCCATCATCTTTGCAGGCTTTCTTACCGCCCAAGCAAACTCCTTTGCCTTTGGTTCCTGCTTTCCCATCATAACAGTCTTTCACAGCTTTGGGTTTGCAGACGGCACATTTGTTGAGCTCTTTGTAGCAGGTCTTTCCTGTGGCGCAGGACTCTTTGTCCTTCCACACGATACAGTTGTTGCTGTCACGACCACAGAGCTGGAAATGAGCTTCTCCCACACAACGGGTTTCGTTTTCTTTGCATTCCGGTTTGGGACAGGTAAATGGATTGCATTGGCCTTTTTCACAGGACTCGGTTTTGTCGCAGAATTTTTCCTGCTTACTCCACTCATAACACTTGTCACCGTTGAGCACACAAGTCTTGTACTTTCCAGGAAGCTCATTGGGAGCAGAGTTACATTGTTTGTCATCTTTTTTGCAGGGAGCGGGCTTTGGACAGCTTGGTTTGCATTTGCTATCAACACAGCGTTCTTCGGGCTTGCATACTACAAATTTGTCACAAGCTCCCCAGAAGCCACTACCTCCACATTTTTGTTGGCCTTTGACGCAGGCATTCACACCCTTCGGTGAGCAGCTTTGGATCGCACCAGGGTTGCATTGCACACACTTTTTGGTAAGGCAGACAGGGAGCTTGCTATCCTTGCAGTCTTTGTCTTTCAGGCAATCGGCACAGGATTGTGAGCCGTCACAATACTTATTTTGTGGACAATCCTTATCTGTACCACACACACATTTATTTTTGAGGCACTTTCGAGTTGGACTTGTTGCTGACTGACACTGCTCATCCTTCAGGCAGTCCATACAACGTCCCTGGTTTGTGACAGTGCGGACACACCGATCTGGACAATCTTCACATCCGGGCAATGCCACAGATAAATCCCCCCCACACGCTAAGAAAAATAGCATGTTGAGTGCGAAAACCAATAACATTATCGACCGTATACTTGCCAAGAGAGTCTTCATGATCTATCCCTGCTGAGAGTCATACTTCTAATTAAACCAATAACATAGTATTTGATCTGAGGGGGATTGGTCAAGCACCTCCTCAAAGAAATAGACAACGAGACCGTCATTTCGGTCTCAACTTCTCTCTCTTTGTCCCTCAATGTATTGTAGAAAAAGACTTTTTCTTTGATTTATTGCTTGACCTGGGCAGCTTAACAGGCTATCCGAGAAGCCTTGGAGCGTCAAAGTGGGCTCCACTCGATGGTATGTCTGCATACGACGATTTTTGTCCCACTTGTTGTGAGGGGGCGGTAAAATCTCGGCATCCTACCCACGCGGTTCGAACCGCCCTGTGGAGTAAATATTTCAATGAATTAGCCAGCAAGCTATTGGTGGATTTTAGTAATTTGGGGCCAAACTCAAAATAGGGCACTAATGATTTCAATCAGTTACACAGGGCGGATCGGCGGTTCGAACCACGTGGGCCCATCGTATGAGGGGGTTGATTGGGTGGGTTCCATGTGCTCCTCTACCATGTCACGGACATGGTGCACTTTTTGATCGATGTCTCGTACGCTTTGATTGGTCGATTCTTGTCTCTCAAATGGAACTCAAAAGAGATCTGATGCGATTATCCAAGCTCACACTCACATGAGTGGCATTGTCTTTTTCTCTGCTTTGCTGGGAGTCCCGTATGAAGTGGTTTTATCCTATCGTTTTTCTTTTGCTCTGGCTGATTGTTCAGAGCTGCGGTGTTCAACCATCCATCACAGATGAACAGGAGCCCTCTGGTGTAGAGCAAGGAACTTTGCTCGATGCTGGGGAGAGTGTTCGGGAATCTGAAGTTGACCTTCACTCCAGTGAAAAATCTACTTTTCCTGATGCTGTTACTCTTGAGAAAAGTACGAAGGACACTCCGGCCACTCCAGATCGAGAGTACGGTAGAGATACAACAGACAATAGGGACAAAGAAGTCATTTCTGATGAACCTGCTCTCTCTCCAGAGGAAACTCTACAAAACAGTGATGGATCCCCACAAGATAGCGTTACCTCACAAGATGGTGGGGCTGGACAAGACAACAAACCTGTACAGGACAACGTAGCTCCGCAAGATGGTGGAGTTCAGGTGTGCCGCAAGTGGGTTGGTGCTGTGGGAGCGAGGGTTCAAACTTCTGTATTGAGAATTTGTTTCTTGTGATCAAGAATGGAAGAGGATCTCAGTAATCGAGACTTCGGGCCTCATACCAGTCCACGTCTTGATCTGAGCATCGGACGCGAACCCACCAAAAGCAAAGAGATGAAGGACCTTGCGAACGGATGTTTCGGTCCAGTCTTTGTCTGGTATTGTAAAGGCTGTTCGATTCTTGTGAGGTGGCTCCCTGTCGGGTGGAGGCTGCCGTCGTTCTCCGGGCGGAACTTCCGGTGGCTGCACGCCATCAGATGGTCGCTCTTTTTCGATACGGCCCGACTCTCCTGGCTCTCTATCCGGTAACCGTTGCTGTTCCGAAGATGACTTTTCACGTGAGCCCTCAGGCTGATTCACCACTTCTCCACAACCCCAAGACAACAAGGATACCAGTAACACACAACATAAAGAATAAAGCTGATTCCGTACCACCAAAGCTCCTCTCTGCTTACTTTTACACGGGTTCTTTCGAGTTCTGAGCAGACGAGCCCTGCTCTCACGACTGTCTGAAGGAACACGAGGAAGCCTTTTTGCTCCCAGTTTCAAACTCTGAATGCACAAATCCCCCTCCTGCCTTGGGGAATTTGGCAATTTTTTGCAGTAGCGTCAAGGCTCCAACTCTTCTTAGGCTGAGATTCTTTGGCTTCCATATTTTCAGTCGTTGTAAGTGTTCAAGCGAAACCATCGATGTTTGTGACGTATCTTGCTCCAGCGTTGCCAGCGGTAGTGTCGGCATCGAGAGCGGCGGGACCAACGTTGCCAACGTCGTCGCCAGGTGCGATGCTTCCAGCGGTGACGAGATAGGATATGCTTTCTACGCCGTCGTTGCGCTTTGTTTTTGCATCTCTTTCGATCCCTCTGTTGGATCTTGCGACGAGCTTGTCTTGGAGCTTGTTGGGTTAGCTTTACGACACGTGGTGCTGGAGGTCGTTCCAATAGATTGTGGATCTGTTGCTTGAGTCGCTGGGTCCGGAATGCGTCAATCTTTCCCTGATGGACATAATCTCCTTCTTTGGCCGTTTTAGGAAGGGCACGCCGGTGAACAACAAGAATACGTTCCTCTGAACGCCACAATATAGCACAGGGGCCCTCGAATCGATCCAGCCATCCTGTGAGCTTCGAAGTTGGAACCTGAGAGCAAGATAGCTTCACTTGGGTTGCTCTCATCGTATAACTCTGGCAGCCCATGAAACTCCAGGTTAACATGATCGCGAAGAGCAACTTCCAACCTCTTTGCCAAGCTCGTACCATCCCAAGGACATCTGTTTTTTTCATGGCTCTTGTCTCCTATGATTTCCGTTGTTTCTTTTGTGTTTTGCGTGCTTGTGTCTTAAATCCACCCACGGTCAGCGAAGGAGACGTAGTTCTGGTCGCCAATGACAACGTGATCGATGATCTCAAGGCCGAGGAGTTGGGCCATCTGTTGGAGCTTTTGCGTGAGGTTCTTGTCGTCTTCCGAGGGCTCAGGGTTACCTGAAGGGTGATTGTGGAG
>JALTMC010000094.1:0-3742 GCA_027005175.1 Myxococcales bacterium | reverse complement strand
TTCACGTAGAGCGGGTGCAAAGATATCTTGGGGGGTGATTGGGCACCGATTGATACTCCCACTGGCGATATGAAGTTGCCGTATCACTCGGTTTTTTTGGTCGAGCAATAAGAGCCAGAAGGTCTCTTGCTCCTGTGCACCAAGCTTTGCTGCGTAAGCCTCAAAAACAGCATAGGATGAGGTGAGTGATTGTCCTCGGTACAGTGGCTTTTCCACAAGACGTCGGCCAAGTGCCAGGGCTGCCTGGACTGCCGCAGCTTTGGCGGGAGTCATGCTGGGGATCTTTGTTAACTCGTTCATCCCCGAACGCTCCATCTCTCGAAGAGAACCACACAGAGCCCATAACTGCTGGGCTTGCGCTAACGCTGTTCCCCCAATACGACTCGAAGTTCGCAAGACCAAAGCCAATAACTCTTGCTCACTTAATGCTGACATACTGGAAGCCATTAAGTGTCGATTGTCCTTCTCCATGCACTCTCTCGGAGCTTCCTCGACTGGCTTTGTCAAGGAGTCTGCTCCTGCGGGAGCCGAGTCTGTCCTGACAGGAACTTCCTCACATTGATGCAGGGAGGGATGGGCTTGAGGGTGTCTCATTCGATTTCTCCTTAATCGTTGATCGTTGCGTGGTTAAGTCGTTCGGTGATCGAGTAGGTAAGTGGTTCGGTGATTGAGTGGTTGATTGATTGAGTGGTTGATTGATTGAGTGGTTGATTGATTGAGTGGTTGAGTGATTGAGTGGCTGAGTGGCTGGGTGGTTGAGTGGCTGAGTGGCTGAGTGGCTGAGTGGCTGAGTGGCTGAGTGGCTGAGTGGCTGAGTTAAGTGATGAAGTGAGTGAAGTGGTTACTCAGGATGTGGTGCCTCTTATCAAGACAGAGGCCAGTTTAAGGAAAGGGTGAAAAATCTTTTCTAAGTAAGGAGATGTATCATTGTTGGCCTGGAGGTAGTGTTTTCTTTACAGGGAACGGTGTCCAAAAACAGGACATCGGTGTCCAAAAACAGGACACGAAATACAATTGTGACTTTGGGGGTTGGGGGTTCTTTGACTCGCTTGTCTTTTGGTTCCAAAAGGGTGTATGGTTGGCAGCGATTTCTACCTGTGTTTGGTGGGTGGAAGGGATCATAAAGGAGAAGACGAGAGGAGATGGTTGCATGGTTAAGATATTGATGGAGCCGTTCTCAAAGGCGTTGATTGTGGAGTCGCCACATACGTCATTGGATGAGCATTTGCGAGAGTTGGGAATAGAGCCGCAACGCATCGACAAGGTACCCGATGAGGACGCTCTGATCTCTGCGATCAATGACTCAGGTGCACAGGTTCTTTTCAAGCGTAGTCGGGCATTGATCCCACGACGTGTGGTGGAGTCTTGTCCCAACTTGCATGCGATTCAGTTGTGTAGTATCGGCACAGACTCTATCGATCTGAAAGCTTGTGCAGATGAGGGCGTTTTGGTGTTTAATGATCCGATGTCCAACGGGCGTTCTGTTTTGGAGTTAACGGTTGGACATTTGATCGCGTTGTCGCGCCGTTTGTATGAAACAAACCATACTTCGAGTCAGGGGATCTGGGAGAAAAATGCTCGGCAGCGTTATGAGATCAAAGGAAAAAGCCTCGGCATTGTGGGGTTGGGGAATATTGGACGTCAGATCGCTCGGTTGTGTGAATCGCTGGGGATGAAGATCGCATTTTACGACAATCGATTTGTGGCTCAAGAGGTTGGAGTGGAGATGGGGTGGACCCAGCGTGAAAGTCTGGAGGAGCTATTTGCCACCTCCGACATGGTCACTGTACATACGTCGGCCAAAGACTTTCGAGGACACAGCAATGAAGGTTTGTTGGATCCATTTCTTGGACAGTTTGGATCGAAGTTAGAAGGTGATTCTCCACGAATCTTTCTGAATCTAGCGCGAGGGAACCTGCATTCTTCCGAGGCTTTACTCAAGGCCGTGGAGAGTGGGGCTATTCGGCGAGCGGCAGTGGATGTTTATCCAGAAGAGCCTGTGCCTGGTGTGAAAGAGTGGGCGAATCCTTATATGGACGAACCTCGTATCGTATGCACTCCTCATATTGGCGGAGCGACAGCGGAAGCTCAGCCTCGCATCGCACATCGTGTCAGTATCACCACAGGTTGGTTTTCACGGTATGGTTCTTTGCGCGATTGTGTCTTTGCCCCTCGGGTGAAATTGAATCTGGAGGATGAGGCTCGGGGTCATACGATCCTGGCGATTGTTCACTCCACCTCACGTGGTACCAAGAAGGCTGTGGATGATGCTATTTATGAAGCTCAGGCGAACAACCTTAGCTCGACTCATCGCGACTTCGATATCGGTGTGGCTTACGATCTGTCTGTCTTGGACCAGCCTCTCAAACATGATGAAGTGATGGAGCTTATCGAACGAGCCAAAACCTTGGCCAGTGATCCATGTGCCATCCGTGCTGTTCGTCAGGTCGTTGTACCCGAAACAGGTTGGTAACTCATCGGACCATCGGTCGTTAGGTAATTATACTTGAGGTCGTTAGGTAATTATACCCGAAACAGGTTGGTAACTCATCGGACCATCGGTCGTTAGGTAATTGTACCCGAAACAGGTTGGTAACTTATTGGACCATCGGTCGTTTTTTTCTCTTGACTGACTTTGGGGGTTTTTGTGCGCAAGTGGTTTTATCGCTCTCTTTTTGTGATATGTCTTTTGGTTTTGGCTTTGGTCGGTAGTTGCTTGCTTCTGAGTAAAGCACGTCCCACTGGAAAACCGAGTGCAGCAGCAGACGCTCTGGCTCGTAAGGTGGAAAAGGCCATCCATAAAAAAGCTTGGGATCAGGTGGGAGTCATTCAGTGGGATTTTGCAGGCCGACAACAACATCTGTGGGACAAAAAACGAATGTTCTCTCGGGTGACTTTCCATAAGGGGCATGTTGTCGCTCTCTTTCCTCTTTCAGCACCCTCTTCTGGTTTTGTTGCGGTGGATGGAAAAGATATCAAAGAGCCGATACAAAAGAAAAAGCTGCTTCAAAAGGCCTATGCTTTCTGGGCCAACGACAGCTTCTGGCTCAACCCTCTGGCAAAGATGTTTGACGATGGTACTACCCGCAAGCTTGTAACATGGGAGGGCAAAACGCAGCTTATGATCGATTATGCTTCGGGGGGTGTCACTCCTGGCGATGGGTATCTCTACGTTTTGGATAAAGACTTTCTCCCCTCTCGTTGGCATATGTGGGTCAAGATCCTTCCTGTTCAGGGCGTTACCGCAACTTTCAGAGGTTGGAAGACCCTCTACAATGGTGCGAAGATAAGTACCCGCCACAAACTACTCTCCCTGGTTACGCTGAATCTTACAAAGATTAAAGCAGCTGACTCTGTTCAAAAATTGCTGGGCTCTGACCCATTTGCCCGACTTGTTCAAGGTCAGAATCCTCAAGTACGCTCTCCCACAACCCGAAGAGGTCCTTCTACTTCCCGCCCCACCCGATGAGTTGCATAGGATTGATTCCAGGGTGAACACACAGGATTGATTCCAGGGTGAACACACAGGGTGAATCCCAGGGTGAACACACAGGTTCACCCCTACTTGTGATGTTTTTGGGTAGGGGGAGGCCGGTATGTCTGCCCTAAAAGGGTAGTAGTTGTTCTCACAGACTTGATTTGTGTTTACTATTGAGACGAGCCTGAGCCTCAACATCCAACAACAACTTCACCTTTCTTTTGGACTGTCGCAAATTCGCAATGACTCCACGAAATCTCACCA
>JALTMC010000093.1:1266-7839 GCA_027005175.1 Myxococcales bacterium | reverse complement strand
GCCCAACACCTCTTGTTGTTTGCTTCCAACACAGAAGGTGAACGCCTCGCCTTCTGGATCGATGCAAACGCACCGGGAATAGAACGCCAGATCGTTCGTGGAAAGCTCGGTTTACGACACACGGATATCGCACATATCCGCCTTCACGGCGTCTCTGCCTCACAACAAGATTGTATTCGCTCCTGTGATGCCGATGACCGCGCAGAGCAACATATCTGGAACTGCGGACAACTCTGCCTGGCAGCAGCCAGTCTGGGAATCGCTCAGATCTCCCACAAGCAAGCTTGCGACTACGCCCAACAACGCAAGCAGTTTGGCAAATCACTCAGTCAGTTTCAGTCCATTCAATGGAAAATAGCCGATGTTGGGATGGAACTTGAAGCCGGCCAACTCCTCATCGATAAAGCTGCGACACTCTGGCAAGCTGGTGAATGGGAATCCTTCGACATATGGAGCCACTCCGCCTTCTCTTACAACTCCCGAATCGCAGTCCATGCAGCCCAAGAAGCCTTGCAAATCCACGGTGGCTACGGATACACAACGGAGTTCCCCATCGAACGATTCTACCGCGACGCCCAAACCATTCGAGCCCGATGGTTTAACGACGGACAGGCACAAGAGAAGATGGCTGTCGGCTCCTGGTTCCATCAAACCTAACCCAAGTGACATCGATCTTACCCCTCAAAGATCTCTGAAACACGATCTTACCCCTCAAAGATCTCTGAAACACAGATGTTCCCGCACTTAACGACCCAACATACCCAACAAATGGATACGATGCAGACGCTCAAATCCCTCTTCCAACAAAACAACATCGACCTCTACTTGGTTGGGACAGCAGCTCGAAACTTTATAAGAACTGGGGAGTGGGGAAACCCCGGAATCCTCGAATACATCGCCTTGGCCCCTCGCAAAAAAGTCTTAGATCTCCAAGGTATTCCCCTTCGAGCAACACAGCCAAGAGGACCGATTCAGGTCAATTTATCCCTTCATCAGCACCCCTTCGTCGGATATATCACTTGTGCTCCTCCCGGATCTTCTCCAACAGAAACGCTGAAACAAGCTCTCACCTCACGGGGTTTTTCGATCGATACCCTGGCATTGAATGCCAATAATGAGATCATCGACCCACTCCAAGCCAAGTCAGACCTAGAGAAGGGGTTGATTCGAACCATCTCCAATGACAACCTATCGTTTGGAAGCGATGCTCTTGCTTTTATCAGGCTGGCCGGGTTAGTTTCTGAGCTGGGAACCAAAGCACCTGAAGATCTGAAAGAACTCGTAACCCAACAAGCTGGCAAGATCCTACATACTCCAAGATCCGGATGGTTGCGAGAGTTAACAGCCCTCCTATGTGGACCCCATGTCTCCCAAGCACTTCAACTTTTGTACGACACCAGAATTCTAGGTCTGCTGCTTCCCGAAGTCCACGCCATGATCGGCTTCGCAGAGACTTCAAGATACCACCATAAAGACCTCTGGGCGCACACCAAACAGGTGGTCTCACAGGCTCACCCAACCCCTCTCGTTCGGTGGGCTGCACTGCTTCATGATATGGGCAAGTCCTGGACAAGAACCTATGGCAACAACAAGGATGTTCACTTCTTCCAACACGGTGAGCTCGGTGCCATCCTTGTCGAAGGGATCAGTGCCCGATTTCGAATGGACCCAACGTTTCAAGAGCATCTTGCATTCCTCGTACGACATCACCAACGACCCAATGAGTACCAGTCCCATTGGAGCGATTCTGCCGTTCGAAGACTTCTTCGTGATGCAGGAGCACTCTTACAACCCTTGTTGTGGCTGTCCCAAGCCGACTTCACATCGGCCATTCCCCAAAAGCGTCTGCGTGCCGAAACACTTTCAAGAGAGCTAAAAACCCGTATCACCCGCATCAAAGAAGAGGACGAAAAACGCCCCGCTCTGCCCAAAGGAATCGGTTCGGAGATCATACATGCCTTCGCTTTCACTCCAGGTCCCAGGATAGGTCGTATCAAACGCTATCTCGAACAACAAATCGAAGCAAACCATATCCAACCACACCAAGAAAGCAGTTATTACATCACATACCTGAAAACCCAACCTCATCTTCCTGAGTAGTAACAAAGATCCCTCGTGAGGCTAAAACCCCCACTCTGAGGAGAAAAAACCGACGAAAGTCGGCTCATTTGCTTTTCTCTCAAGGGTTCGTTGGTCTGAGTGCGTGTTTTCGCATACTTCTCACTCTCAGAGTGAGGACTTTCAATCCCACGAATATACAGAAGATTCCGCTATGTCCATTTCTTTTACAGGTTGTCAGGTTCCCGTCAAGTACAAACAATTACGCTGACAACCTAGGATTCACGCTATTTTATCTTGCCATCTCCTCATACATCCTCTACCATCCTGACTCTATTTGTCCCATGATACAAAGGAATCACACCCGATGGAAGAGATGCAATTCCAAACCAATGAGGAACAGCCGACCTCGTTGACGAACACAACCCTCACTGTAGGTGATCTCGTCTATGTTCGTGCACGCCAGTATCTGGTTGAAAAAGTCGAACACATCCGAGGAATGGTCACATCACCGGACGATCGGGGTGAGTTAACTTGGGTGAACTTATCCTGTATTGAAGATGATGCTCAGGGCGAACCCCTTGAAGTGATTTGGGAACAGGAAGTAGACGCTCGTGTACTTCGAGACTCTTCCTGGGGAAGCGTAGCACGACGAGGCTTTGATCAACCCAGCCAGTTTTCCGCCTACCTGAATGCACTGCGCTGGAATTGCGTGACTTCTACCGAGAGAGAACTCTTTCAAGCCCCCGATCGTTCGGGGATTGATGTCATGGCCTATCAACTTGAACCACTCAAAAAAGCGTTGGCGATGCCTCGCGTCAACCTCTTTATTGCTGATGATGTCGGCCTTGGAAAAACTATCGAAGCCGGCCTGATCCTACGTGAGATGCTCCTTCGGCAGAAAATCAAAAAAGTCGTGATCGCATGCCCGCCCTCTGTTGTTGTTCAGTGGCAACAGGAAATGGAGCGACGCTTTGGACTGTCCTTCCTGATCTATGATCGGACCTTTGTTGCCAAACGACGAAGAGAACGCGGTTTCGCCATCAATCCCTGGACCACCCACACCCGGTTTATTATCTCACACGCCCTCTTGCGAAATGAACAATACACCGGACCTTTGCGCGATTGGCTGGGAACCGACTTTTCCGGCTCCATGCTCATCCTCGATGAAGCTCACAACGCAGCCCCTGCTTCGTCCTCTGTCTACGCAGTTGACTCCCACCTAACACGACAGATCCGAGAGTTGGCGCCGCGATTTGAACACAGACTCTTTCTCTCCGCAACTCCACACAACGGACACTCCAATAGTTTTTCAGCTCTCTTGGAAATCCTCGATCCCCAACGATTTTGTCGAGGTGTCCCCGTTCACTCCAAGCTTCTTGAGCCTGTCATGGTTCGTCGTCTCAAAGAAGATTTGCGGGGCATTGGACAACGCTTTCCCGAACGTATCATCTGTGAAATAACCTTGGACAACCTTCCCAAAAACACCCCTGAGTTGGAGCTTTCAAGGTGGTTACAACAATATCGCAAAGCCCGTGAGAAGCGTTTAGAATCCAAAGGTAAAAAACAACAAGCGACCGCGATGCTCGTGTTGACAAACCTGCAAAAACGCCTACTCTCCTCCATCCCAGCTTTTGCCCGAACATTGCGTGTGCACCGCAACACCCTCGCTCGTTACGAGACCCTTCACCAGGAGGGAGAACAGACCGCTCTACTCCCTTCTCAGATCTCTCTTCTTGAATCTTCTTTGAACGCCGATGATGAACGGGCTTCTTGGTCCCTGGAAGAAGTCGAAGCGGAAGAAGAGAGCGCGATCGCCCACGCCTCTCGCGCTCACATCCTCCTCTCTCCCGAAGAAAACGAACTTCTCGAAAAGATGACCACCTTGGCAGAGGCATCCAGCTCTCTTCCCGATACGCGAGTCACTCACCTGATTCAATGGTTGAAAGAGAATCTCTGTCCAGACATTGGAGCCAACAAAACAACAGGCGCATCTTGGGCCAACAAACGTGTCATCCTCTTTACAGAGTATACCGACACGATGTTCTATCTCAAAAAACAACTGGAAATCGCCCTACTCGGGACCTCTCGCGCCGAGGAACGAATCCAACTCCTCCACGGTGGCCTTGGGGAAGACAGCCGCGAGGAGATCAAGCGGGCTTTTAATGCAAAACCCGAGTCCGAACCTCTACGCATCCTCATTGCCACGGACTCAGCACGCGAAGGGATCAACCTGCAAAATCATTGTGCCGACCTCTTCCATGTAGACATCCCTTGGAACCCCAGTCGCCTTGAACAACGCAATGGCCGAATCGATCGAAAAGGACAACCCTCCCCCACCGTTCGCTGCCACTATTTCACTCTCCCTCAACGTGCCGAAGACCGCGTACTTCGCGTCCTTGTAGAAAAAACAAAGATTATTCAAGAACAATTGGGAAGCCTATCACCGATTCTCCACAACAAGATAAAGAAGCTCTTTCAGCAAGGCATCACCAACCAAGACGACAACCTCCTCTCTCAGCTAAAACAAGTAGAGCAAGTGGAGTCTCTCAAACCCAAACAAAGAGAGCGTGAGCTACAAATCCAAGAAGATATGGGCGAACTCTATGCCCCTGAACGCTCCAAGCTACAAAGACAAATCGACAGCCTGCGCAACACTCTTAAAAAATCGCGAGACTGGATGCGCTTTGATGAAGAACGCTTTCGCCACACCATCTCTACGTCTCTTCAATTGCTTGGCTCCCAACCCCTCAAAAGGAGATCCTCAGAAAACTCACACTTGGCAACGTGGGAGATCCCTCATCTCGAAGATCTATTTCAGGAAGATGACAACTGGAAAGCCACTCTCGACTCCCTCCGCCCTCCCCGCCCCAGAAAACAAAAGGTATGGGACTGGCGAGAAGAAACCTCCCTCTTGCCTCTTGTCTTCGAAGACTCGGGCAAGATAGACAATGATGTTGTCCACCTCCACCTAGAACAACGCCTTGTTCAACGCCTGCTCGGACGTCTTCTTGCACAAGGCTTTGTTCATCACGAACTCTCCCGGGCTTGTGTCTGTCCCACCAAGAACACCACACCGCTTGTCCTTCTCCTTGGAAGACTCTCTCTCTACGGCAATGATGCCAGCCGCCTTCACGACGAATTAATTGTCGCTGGTGCCGAGTGGACACCAGCCTCCCAGCGAACTCGCAAACTCAAACCCTTGCTCCTCAGAGAAAAAGAATCCCTGCTCTCTCTTCTTGAAAACTCCCTTCTCCAAGCAGAACAACACCCTCTGGAGACTGCCGAAATCCAATTTTACAGTCAGAGCGTCACCCAAGATGTAAAGGAACTTCGCACGATTCTCGAAGCACGCGCAGAAAGTACAAAGAAACGGTCGGAAGGAAAACTCCAACGACGTGCCAGGGAAGAAGCCGAGGCCATGCAACACCTCCTCCTTCAACAACAAAAACGTATCGAAAAAAAGAATGCAGAGGTCAGTCAACACTTCCAACAGATGAGCTTGGGCTTCAACAAAGCCGAAGAACGACAGTTGCGAGCAGACCAAAGCTTTTGGTTGACCCGCCTTAAACAAATTGAAGACGAGTTAATCTCAGAACCCGCTCGCATCCTTACATCCTATGAAGTCAAACTCTCCCGTGTCGAACCTGTTGGAATCCTCTACCTTCATCCCATCTCTGGCTGAACAAAAGGTCTTGTTTCATGGCATTTGCATACAATACAGAAGCCTTCTCTCTTGCCCGTCACCGCGAATGGATCGGCTACCTCCAACCCAAAGGCCTGGTGGTCTCTCCTCCCGCCATGCTTCGCGCTCAGGCCATCGTCAATTCCAAAAACCCCGAACAACAACAACAATTCCGATCACTTCTCAAAGAGATCAGCGAGGACAACCCCTGCCCTTATATCCCCGACTTTGCAACCCTCGCCACCTCTCTTTTGGGATGGATTCCCGAACAAGACTTCCTTCGCTTTGATACAGAAGAAGACCTGCGCGAACGATTCACTATCCCCCTCACCGAATTCAACGACATCCTCGAACCCTCCTGGATCTTCTTTGGCCCCGATGAAGACGAAGAGGGCGAACCTCTTCCCGAAGATGCCCCCGATCCTGTCCTACTCCTTGTCAAAGAGATCCAACCCACCCAGGAACTCGATACCAAGGTCTCAGCCAACGACGAAACCTGTTGGACCGCCACACCTCACGAACGATTGGAACGTCTACTTCGAGAGACACAGGTCGAGATCGGCTTGCTGACCAATGGCCGTGTCCTGCGTCTGCTGTATGCTCCTCGTGGTGAAAGCTCCGGCCATATCGACTTTACCGTAGAGGCCATGACCGAAACCAGCGGTCGTATTATCCTCAACGCCATGGTCATGCTGCTTCACAAAGATCGTCTTATCAACTCTCCAAGCCGAGAGAAACGCCTGCTGGCGATGCTTCAACAAAGTCGAAAGTACCAAAACGAAGTATCCGAAACTCTCTCCGAACAAGTCTTTGACGCTTTCCTTGCCTTA
>JALTMC010000093.1:0-1226 GCA_027005175.1 Myxococcales bacterium | reverse complement strand
TCACGAATGGCTCGAAGATGAAGAGGGTTTGCGAGAGATCTACAACGGCCTCCTAACGGTCCTGCTCCGACTGATCTTCTTGTTGTATGCAGAGGGACGCGGCTTGATGTCCTCTCATCCTGTCTACCAAAACTATTACAGTGTCTCCGCTCTCTACGACCGCCTACAAGAAGATGCCGACCTTCATCCCGACACCATGGATCTGCGCTTCGGCTCCTGGCCCCAACTCCTCTCTCTCTTTCGCATGGTCTACCAGGGTCGCACACTGCCCGCTGATATTGAGGAAAAAGACTCCCCCTTCTTCAGCCTGACCGCCCGCAGCGGCGAACTCTTTGAACCCACTCGCTTTGTCTTTCTCGAAGGCCGACCCCGCGCCAATCAGTACGAACAACCACCCACCGCCCTGCCTTCCGTTCCTCGAATTAGCGATGGTGTGCTCCATCGTGTCCTGCAAAGCCTCCTCTATGTTCGAGGCGAACGCCTGGATTTTAGCAGCCTGGAAGTCGAACACCTGGGCTCTGTCTACGAAAATATGATGGGCTACTTTGTCCAACGTTGTGATGGCCCTTCCATTGGCCTCAAACCTTACCATGTCGTGATCTCCCTCGAACAGTTACTCGCTGCAAAAAATCGCGTCAAATACCTCAAAGAGACCGCCGGTTGCAAACTCTCTGGCAAATACGAGACAGCTCTCAAAAAAGCCACCACTCTCCAAGAACTCGAAGCGGCCCTGGATCCCCGTCGCTCCCCCCATTATCCCCGACGCCTCTCCGGTGGCAGCTTAATCCTACAACCGGGCCAGGAACGTCGCTCTTCAGGCTCCCACTACACGCCTCCAGAGATGACACGACCCATTGTCCAAGATACCCTGCGCCCCATCCTTCAAAGCCTCGGCGAAAAGCCTCGCCCCTTGCAGCTTCTCAAACTCAAGATCTGTGACCCTGCGATGGGTTCCGGTGCCTTTCTTGTCCAACTTTGCAAACAGTTGTCGGAGCTGCTTCTTCAAGCCTGGGAGAACTACCCCCACGAAGCTCCCGAAGATCTAACCCCCGACGCTGACAAACGCCTCAATCGCGCTCGCAAAGAGATCGCCCATCATTGTCTCTACGGTGTCGATAAAAACCCTATGGCTGTGGAACTTGCCAAACTCTCCTTGTGGCTCACCACCATCGCGGCTGACGATGACTTTACATTCCTCGACCACGCATTGCGCTGTGGTAATTCAC
>JALTMC010000092.1:7265-7842 GCA_027005175.1 Myxococcales bacterium | reverse complement strand
TGTGCAAGTTTTTCAAAGGAGCAAGTCTCTGTATCGCTCAGACTGGAGAGGCGAATCAACCAGAGGGTGAGGAAGGTATGGAAAAATCAGGAGTTAAGATATCCAACAAAGGTGAATCGAGTTCACGAAAACCGTGAATATAACAACGTTCCCGAACAAAGGATGATGAAGATGCAGGAAGAGGAAGAGAAAGAGGAGACAGATGCAGGAAGAGAAAGAGAGAGGTGTGTTGAGATAAGCTTGGTAAGTTTATCTTAAGCTTTTGAGTTGGACCCCTTTCTTGCTCTTTCGATAGAGACCTTCCAGTTGTCGTCGGCCACGCTGTTGGATTTTGAAGTTACCACTTCGAATATTATAGAGCATATCTGTGGAAGGGCTGTTTTTTTGGCTAATATTATTGGAGTCAAAGTTATATCTCTTGTCGTTATATCTTTTGTTGGAGCGGTGATAGCTTCGTCGATGCGGCTTTCGTTTGAGAGGTTTCAACAGGAATTGTTTGCCTCGAAAGAAGACAAAGTCATCGGACTTTTGGGCAATGACTGTTGCGGTTCCCCGTACTTTGGAGGCCGTAAAGAGA
>JALTMC010000092.1:0-7255 GCA_027005175.1 Myxococcales bacterium | reverse complement strand
CAGGTCTGTTTTCCCGCTTCGAAAGCGTTTATCTGCACTGCCAATCACACGAACCAAGGCATGGGGAACAGGCTTGCGGGTTCCGCGCTCAAACAAATGAACCACAACTCGTCCGGTTTGTTTGTCTTGTTGAACCTCCAAGGTAAGAGCGGTTCGCAAGATAATCCCAGACACTTCTTTCTGTCGCGACTTCAGCACAACCAGATAGGAGCCACGACGCTTCAGTGGTAACAACAGGTCACTGTGTTTGGGTCCAAACTCTTGCTTCTTGGAGAGCACTCGTTGACCACGATAAGAAGGACGAATCCCTGCCAGATTAATGCGCGTGACAGCATTGAGGTTCTTTTTCAACAGATACAGTTTCATCAGATCAACATAATACACCAGAACAGTGAGACCTTTAATATTTTGATGTTCCAGAGAGAGAGAGGCTTTCTGGTTGGGTGCGATGGTATGCACTTCAGGTATTTTCAAGAACACACGTTGAAAATACTTAACTTGTGCCGCCGCATCGGAGAACCTCTTCTGAATGCGCTTGTACCAAAGTAGAGCTTGTTGTAACTTCTCACTCGCATGATAGATCTGAGCGATCAAATACGAAGCCAAATAACGATTTTTGCTGCGTGCCAATCCACCCTGTCCATTCGGATACTGTTGGTTGCTCACTCGGTGTAACAAAGACAAAGCCCGGGAGCTTTTGCGTTGTAGATACAAGGAGTAAGCTTCCAGGTAATGGATGTCGGCCAAATAACTGCTCTTGGGATAACGGGTGGCCAAGGTACGCAAATAGTGAATGGCTTGCGCTTTCTGTCCCAACGCCAGCATCACGTTGGCGCGAGTATAGCTTGCGACATCAACGGAGGGATTGGTCGGATACATCAGCACATATCGAGCGAGCAGTTGCTCTGCCTTGTTCAGCCACTTTCTCCTTTTGCTAGGGTTCGCTCTACACTTGTCAGCAAACTGAAATACAGATTGAGCGAGAGCATAAGAACTCTCTTGTACACTGCGAAGATCCGGATACTGTAGAGCGAGTTTCTGAATAAAAGCAACAGCCGCTCCAAACTCTCCCTCTTTCTCCAGAACCTGAGCAACATTAAGTTCCTTTAAAAAGCGAGCAGCGGTGGTTGCCTGGTAGACCATAAAGGCTCGTTCGTATTCTTTCGCTGCTGTATACGCTTCTCCTACACGCACAATATGACGAAACGACAAAAAAGTAGTGGGAGAGTGCTCTTTCAATAGCTCAAAGTATTTCACAATGGCAGAATGAGGACCCTGTTTAATCGAAATATGAAAGAGTGTGTGAGCAACTTTTCCAAGATAGTAGTAACGCAAAGTATACCGTGATAACAAGTGCTCTAGCAGCTTTCGAGCACGTGTTAACTGACCTCTTTTTGCATAAGCTTCCCCCAGATAAAATAGTTCGTTGGGCGTCAACCTATATTTTCCGACGTTGGAGGATGAGTCTACCACTTCCAAGACATGTTTTTGTCCCAATGTATAACGCTGAGGTCGCGCAAAAGACCAAGTGTATGTAGGTGGGATGTGATAGGTACCGACGGTTGTCGCATACAATCGATATCGGATACTCCAACTCCGACGGTTGCGATGCAAAAAGAATCGAATACGACCATCTTCCATGCGATAAGTACCACTTGTAACATGAATCGAAGACGGTAAGACCATTGTGCCAGCAGGCAAAGTTTCTTCTACAATCACATTGTCATTGGAGCGGTGTTCGGCACGTAGTGAGACTTTGAGTTTCACTCGCGTATACTGTCCCACAGCGAGTTGTTTCACCGTATTCTTCCAACGTTTGTACCGCCCCCGAAGGATCGAAAAACCTGGACGAATATTCCGACGCCCTACTCGTTGAAAAGCAGGCAAATAAGAGCGTCGAACATCGTGAGAGCGAACCCTCTTTCGAAGGTGCTTGGCTTTGGCATACCCCGTCAAAGACACCGTATATTGAACCGCTCCATTTCCTTCGGGAAGGAGCTCCAAGTGTACAAACTTATTTGCATTGACATTGAGATTCATTGTAACAAAAGGGGTGTTCCCACGCAGTCGAACGACCTTAATACGTTTGGCATTGACACGAACCGTCACTTTCAGATCGACGCTTCCCATCTTTGTGTTGCGATAATACGTTGCCAACGCTTGAACCGCACGACGTGTCAACAGCAGAGAAGACCAGCCCATCCCACGGCGTAGTGTTAACAACCACTTGATTCCTGTTTTTGTCGCTGTACTTCGAGGAGCAAGTTGTGCCAGCAGCTCTACCGCACAGGCGGCTTGTGAAAAAGCAGGGATCTGCCAGATCTTTCGCTTCTCGTTTCGCCAGGTCAAAAACGTCGCCTTGTGCCAACGAGAGGCGAGCAGAGGAACTAACTCCAAAGCAAGTTGTTTGCGCTGAAGTGTCAGCAAAGCTCGACCAAGATGACACAATCCCTCCAAAGACAAGCGAGAGCGTTTGCGATACAATCGATTGGCATAAGAAAATAATTCACTTGTTTCGGATTTCGGTTGTTGTACTAATGCCGCCAACAAGATGGCTTTGTCCTCATCCCGATACGACCGACGATACTGACGTTTTAGCTGATTTCGAACCGTAGAAAGCTCATAAGCGTTGACCAAAACTCCCCAGTGTTTCTGCGCTTCGACTACGATTCGAAAGATATCGGCAGAAAAGACGGCATCACTGCCTGTCCCAATAAAGTTCCAAGAACCTTTGTAGTGTCGAAGCAATCGCAACGATCGGACCTGGTCACGAAGCTGGGAGCGCAGCCGCCGCGCCGTGGGTCCCTCGCTTTGTCCCAGATGTTTGAGATACGCTAGTGCCGTGAGTGTGAGACTCGCTCGATGTGCGATGACGCCCGGAACAGACCAACGAGAGGCCAAGGGGCGCTCAGCCATCGCGATGATCCAATGCGGTGAAACAGGTCCAATGTGAAGCTTGAGGTGCCCCTTTCGAAAAGGCCCTGAGCCGGGAAGTTTAAGAGGTACAGAGACTTTCTCTCTCACCACACCAGCAAAGCCCGTTTGGAGCTTTACACCTGGAATACGAACGGAGATGGGTTGCTCCACTGCATCTTTTAAGAGGATTTTACCTGCTGACGCTGTAGCTAGCAAGCGCACCTTTACCACCTTGCCACCGAGTCCTTGGGTTGAGAAGGATCTCATAGCCGCTTCCTTGCTTTGATGTGCAGGAACCACAATAACTTTGCTGCTATGTTGCCCCGACTGACCCACAAGAAGACCTAACTTCACTCGCAGTTGACTCTTCGTTTGGTTGTGAATCACAACTCCTGGAACCAATCGATCTCCATCACTCGCGACCTTGGGGACACGCAACTCAACAAAGAAAGATCTCCGTGTCACAATCGATGCTTGAGACTCACCCACCAACGTAGGATGTGCGACTCCTCTCGCCTGAATACGCCACGTAGCCATATTCTCAGGCAACTTAAACTTAACCACAGCACGTCCATTTTTGCTTGTTCGTAGGGAGGCTTTCCAAAAAGCTGTGGTCGCAAACTTCGAACGCAGAGCCCGAAGATAAGCACTCCCACTCCTCTTGAGGAGTCCATCGATGTTGAGGCCGCCATTTCCACCAACGGACGAAGACCTCCCTCCCATCCTGTTTCCAAGGCCAGAGACATCTCCAAAACGATTTTGGCTACGAAGGATTTGAATATTCTTGCGTCGGTATCGTCTCCACCGCCTCTGGATTTGTTGTCTTCTTGGCCTCAAGCCACGACGCCCCCGAGAGCTTCCAAATCCATAGGCCGATCCACCTGTTGGAGTCGTTGCGAGAGTGAACACCTTCTGGGTCGATGCTTTGTGGCGATAGGTATGAGAAGAGCGAGTTACCATGTTAAGTTTACGCCGATACCGATAGAATATACTTCCTAGCTTTGGTGTTTTATCGGGGTAGTTCGACAACAAAGCTCGGTCCACTACGGCCAAAGAGAACTCCGCAGGAACGAGCTTTCCTGACTGATCCCGAGTTTCAACCACAACCTGGGCTTGCTGCCCCGGCTCCCATGCTTTCGCTGCCGGTTTAATGGAGATTTGCAACTTGCGACGAACCACAAACTCCTTCTGAACAACATGAAGCTTTTGCTTGTGAAGCAACGTCACAGACAATGCAAAGTTTGGACTTAATGCATCGGTAAAGGACAGCGGAATAAGAGTTGAACCTGTCTTTAACGTAGGGATTAACTTGTACCAAAGAACAGCATTGGCTTCGTAAGTAATTAAGGCCACACCCGCTCGGCGTGCCAACAACTGCACTTGCGTTTTCTCACCGACTTTAAATTGATCTCGATCGCTGAGTAAGCGCAGCACCGTTTTGTCATCATCCCCACTCACAAACAAACTCTTCGAGGCAACAATCGGCTGTTTGAAGGCATCACGGGCTGAAGCTCGCAAGAGATAGGAGCCACCTTGTTTTATTTGAATACGAGTGGAAGCTTTCCCACTCGCCCCAATCACAACAGTGTTCTCCCCCATTTTGGTTTCAACCCATTGTCCCAAAACAAGTTCGCGTTTGAGCCACCGCAGAGTCACGGAAGCGGACTGCGGTTTCCCCAAAGGATCGGAAGCCTTGATGGAGACTTCAAATGTTTCACCTGCTGCATAGACGGAGCGAACGGTTGAAATACCGAGGTCAAAAGCAGTGGTTCGCATCCATAGTTTGGCTTGTGTTTTGGCTCGTTCCCCCGGCATCATCACAGACAACGTATAAGCTCGATCCAGATCCAATTCACGAGTCGAAAACTGAAACTTCAAATGTCCTTTGGCGTCTGTTATTCCTTTTCCACGCAAAGGCCCCATTCGATACGATATAGACTTGCCCGCAGCAGGAGCACCAAATCCATAGCGTGCAACAATGGTTCCCTTAATCGTCTGTCGGTATCGATACACCCGACGAGGAAGCTTCAACGATATCTGGTATTTTGGGAGTTGATACTTTGCGAGTCGGAAAGTGCCGTAAAAGGACGGGCCTTTTTTGAGAGAAGCACGAATTCGGTAACGACCCAAAGGAGAAGCTGTGTTGCTTCGATACGTGAGCTTGACTGTTCCGAAAGAGCTGGGCTTTACTTTTTTACGGAGGATCACATGACCCGAAGGCGTGAGAACTTCCAGTGTATAAGCTTTGGATGGCAGTTGAAAAAGACCACCTTTCACCTCGCGCAAGATCCCGCGAATTTCAACGCTCTCGCCGGGACGATAGGCAGGTCTGTCGGTATATACAACACCGGCAGACTGAAGACCTGTCCCATAACTTACACCCACAAGAGAGCTACCAATGGCCGCAACAGAGCCATTCACTCGCCCCAAGACATTTAATCGTTTGACATGGCGAAGCTTCTTGGAACGTATTTGATACACACCATCTTTTCCGGTTTTCCCTTCAAAGAGAAGCTTCTTTCCATCCGAGATCAGCAGATGAACACCAACAGCGGGTTTTCGTGTTTGGCGATTCAACGCAAAGACAAACAGTGCATGACGGCTTGCTTTTGTAATGATCTGCAAATCACTGACAACAGCAACAGTCGTTGCTTCGAGCTTTCCTCCAGACACCTGAACCACTGCCACCATCGGCTTAAGGTGCCCCACCGAGATCGTCACTTTGTGTTGGCGAAGCTTCGTATACTTTGGAACCTTCACCGTCCATTCTTTGTCGGGACGAATCAACTGAATATCAAGTGTTTCCATCCCTGCAAAGCGGTACATTTTGCGAAAGTAGGTCTCTGCATCTACACGAAACAACCGCACCTTAAGTTCCTTGATGTTCCGGACAGTCGCCACCAAACTTGCACCTTCTTTCACACCAAAAATACGCGGGGAGAGAAGCTGCAACCCTTTGCTCGTCAAACGGCGAATGGCTGCTTTTGCGAGCCTGCGATACCGGTAATAACGAATTTTTTTGTATGCAACCAGAGCTTTGTTTAGCTGATGAAGCTTGGTCTCGTACGTCTGCGCGATTCGCAAACGCGCCCGTCGCCCCTGATACGAGTAAGGATACTTACTCACCAAACGTTGCCATGAAGCAATCGCATCGGCATACTTTTTTTGCCGAAATGGGATCTCACCCAGTTGGAACATGATCATCGAATTGCGTCGATCGAGAGGATATTTGCTCAAAAACTGTTGGTATTCTTTGAGGGCTAGCTTCCATCGTTTCCGAGCAAAGAATTCAGCCGCCTGACGATACCGAGAGGTGACAATCTGACGTTGAACCGTAGGCCACAATCGATCCGTGGGATGTGCCGATAAAAAGGCTTGGAACGCATGGACAGCGTGCTCAAACTTCTTTTGCCGTAGATAGCACTGTCCCACTTGGTACCGAGCCAGAGCCAACAAACGCTTGCTGTCTTTTTGAGACACTGTGGAATAGCGTTTCACAAAAGCTTGAAAAGCCCGAATCGCATCGTCGTACCGACCATTGTAGTAATAAGCTCGACCAATGGTGAAGGCCGCCTGTCTCGACTTCGAATGTTTAGGAAATGTTTTGATTAACTTCTCTAAGATATCAATCCCCAGAGCAAGGTGTCGTTTTTTGACTCGTCCAGGTAAACCATACGTTTTTGCAATCAGATGATATGCCTCGGGGATCTGTTTTGCTTTGGGAAAGTCTCTGAGCATATCAAAAAGCAAGCGACGCGCTCTCTGACGCTTCCCATACTTCAATTGACTCTTTGCACGATAAAACACAAACTGGTCAGCATACGTTCCTGTTTTGTATTTCTTCGCTGCTTTCTCAAAGGTCTGGATCGCTTTCCAGGTTTGGTTGCTATGGATATAAGCCTTACCCAACCGCAAAAGCACCTCACGATGTTGAACCTCCGGTAGCTCCAGTTCCAAAGCATGCTTGTACATCTTAATCGCTTTGCGATAGTTTTGACGTTTCTTTACACTCTTGGCTTTCTTGAAATACAAGTTCGCATATCGCAAATAAACTTTCGCGATGTCCAAACGTCTTGCAGGAGAAAGCATACGTTTAAGATGTGTTGCATAAATCCGTTGTGCGCCCTGAAAGTCTCTGGCCTGTGACAAAGCACTTGCCGCCCCAAGCTCCGCCTTCCAACGCAACACAGATTTGGGAAATCTCTTGACCAACAAAAGCATCGTGTTGACCGACATCTTGTATCGTTTTGCAAGAAAAAGAGAACGCCCCAGCCAAAACAATCGCTTGTCTTCTGAAAAGGCTGCCGAAGGCTTGAGTTTCTTAAGTATCTGAATGGCT
>JALTMC010000091.1:883-7845 GCA_027005175.1 Myxococcales bacterium | reverse complement strand
AATCAAACAGCTCACAGGCAATGATACACGTTGTGTGGTTCTTGGACATTTGCAATGTGGAGGTTCTCCCTCAACCTTTGATCGCCTCGTCGCATCTCGATTTGGGGCTGCTGCTGTGCGTGCCGTGGAAGAGGGAAAGTTTGGACATATGGTTGCGCTCGATCCACCCACCGTGAATTATGTTCCTTTGGAGGAAGCACTCTCCCGGATGAAACGAGTTCCTCTGAACTGTGACTCTGTTCTTACCGCTCGTGATATCGGGATCTGCTTTGGAGACTAGCCCGAAGTCAGTACCTACAAGGACCTAGCCCGAGCAGGTGCACAGCGTGATATCGGGATCTGCTTTGGAGATTCGCCCGAATGGTCCGAAATGATTCCGACCGAAAGAAAGAGTCTGGGAGCGTCTTTTCCAAAAGGAGAGAGACCGAGTATAATGCCACAATCACTCCAGCCGGAGCTTGGTTGCGAATGTTGAGTTGTTTATCATCGTTGACCGGGATGTTGCCATCGACCCCGGATATTGCAAGAGGATCGTTATTCTATGAGTGAATTGAGATTTGAAAGTTTACCTGCCATGTTGACCGAAGCACCTGAGCTTCGACCCCAGATCCTTCGCGACTGTGTCGAAGTGTTGGATGGAGAGGTCGCTCGAAAGCGCGGAGCATCAGGCTTGATCATTAAAGGGGGCTTCAAGATCGTAAAGAAGCTGAAAGGTGGTCGGATGGTGGAAGACCTCATTGGGTGGCTGCTAGAGGAGTTTATGCGATCCCTTGACCCATTCTATCAAGAGTATCGGGCTATGGATGCTGCGTCACGAGGTTCTTTTTCCGATTTCATCATCGACGACAGCGAGAATGTGGCTGAAGCTTTGCTCTCTGTGACCGATCAACGTCGTGAACGTGCCACCACCAAAGTTCTGATCAAAACCTATGATCGTCTCCGTCCCACAGCCATCAAACATGTCGAAGAAGGCATCCCGGCCATTGGTCGGATGGTTCAAAAGTATATTGTTTTAGAATGAAAAATGCAGGTAGGCAGCGATCTGATTGATCCAGGGGAAGGTGTTGGGATAGACACGTGCGACGGTGTATAGGAGGAAGATGCCGTAGAGAGAGAAGAGCATCACGGCTTTGAGTTTGCCCATGGTGCGACCGATCAGGAAGATGGCAACGAGCACGAGGGTGAGAATCAGGAGTAAGACGCGAAGTTCCTGGACAGCAGCAGTGCTAGAGATTGCTCCAGAGGCATTTTTCACTGCACCTGCGACTTTGACGTTGCCGTAGATGAGGCCATAGAGGAACAAGGGAAGGCCGAGAGCCACATTGATATCGAAGATGTTACTACCAAGTGCGTTGGAGATGGCATCGTCGTAATCGCCTTGACGAGCATCGCGAATGGAGATGATCGTGTCGGGGACACTGGTCGCGGCAGCGGCCAGAACAACAGTGGTGAAGAAGACAGGGACTCCCATGACTCCTGCGATGTTGACACAGGCGTGGGCCAGCCAGTGACATGGGATTGCGATGGCGATGGTTCCGATGGCAAGCAACACCCAGGCGCGGCTTTTGTTGAGGGGCTTGGTTCGGTATAGCATCCAACGGAAGTTGAGGGTTAAGATGGCTGTGAGCCAGCTGGAGGGGACACCATCGTCTTCGTCTTCAGCTTCGTCTTCGTCTTCATCTTCGTCTTCATTGGCAACATGGGATTTGTATTCCCAGAACAGGTAGGAGAGGTACAAACCGTAGAGGCCCAGAAGGATGCCACCCATCCACCATTGGAGGGTGCTGCCTGTGAGGATTAATATGAGAGCGATCTCACTGAGGATGAAAAAGAAGGCATCACGCATAAAGCCACGACGTTTTATGGTAATCGATTCGACGCGCTCAATGCGGCCTTTGATTCGGATACCCCAGAACAGCACAACGATGATACAGAGTCCGGGAATGACCACGGCATTGAAGATGGCACTTCCTGCACAAGTTGCGATACCACCGGAAAATCCGTCCTGATCGTGATAGACAAAGAGTAAGAAAAAGGTGGTGAACAGCTCAGGTAAGGAGCTACCGATGGCGTTGATGGTTGCGCCTCGCAAGCCGGGTGGTAGGTTGGTACCAATAAATCGGGAGCCCGCTTCGAAGGTATCACAGGCGTACATGATGAAGATAGAGGATATAAGGATAAGCCCCAAGTAATAGACGACCATGGTCATGAATTGTTGCTCCTATGATGGAAAAGGTGGATGGGGATTAGAGTCAATCGTTGTGCAACATCATCTTGTTGAATGTGTTGCTCCTATGGTGGAAAGAGGTGGATAGGGATCAAGCGTCGGACAACCATTGTTGGTTTGTGAGGTCTGAGACAGAGTTGGCCTTGAAGGCGTGGTTTTTTACGCCCGAACGTCAACGCGAGCCTGACGAAACGCCGGGCTTGTTCGCTAGGTGTTAGGGGTTACCGGCCACAGTCAAATATTCTTAAAACATTCGGGCTAGACAAAAATGCAGCCACTCTTGTAAGTTGTGGTGACAGTCTATTTCATCCATGGCCCAGTCAGGTCATCCTACTCGATATTGGATGGGCTGTCCATTGAAGTTGAAAGGAGAGCAAACAGTGCTTCTTTAACCTTTGCTTTGTTTGCTTTCCAGCAAGTTTTGCAGGACAGTACTTTGAGGCTTTCTTGGAAGAGGCTGTAAGCCCAATGCCTTTCAGGGGCAGGATGGAGGGGCTTTTCCAAGGCGTCAGCCGAGAACGAAGATGATAGAGCGAGATATCCGCTTGGTAGATCAGCAGTTTCCTGAAACAACAAGTTATTTGGGCATTCGTCTGACAGTTCAGTGCGAGGACCCGAGTGATCCTTTTCACCATCCACAAGACTTTTTTCCTGTGGCCAAAGAGGGTGGTGTTTACATTGGCCGCTCGGCTGGTAACGATATCCAGTTGCACAATTCCGGTGTCTCTAGTGTTCATTGCCGTGTCGAGTCTGTTGGTGGTGAGTTCTTGCTGGAAGACGGGGGAAGCAGCAATGGAACCTATGTTGGGTACCGAAAGATCGCTCGGGGGGAACGTTACACCCTTCGTGATGGGGATGTGATAAGGATCCTTGGTTACAGTATTACGTTTCGCTTGGGCCTCTCTGCCTTTTCTCCTGTGGAGAGCGGTGCTGTGGATCTCGACAGCACCTATCAAGTTGGGCATGCCATGGTTCAACAGTTTCTCAATGAGCCAGAAGAACACACTCCTCAAATCAGGCTACTGAACGGTCCATATGCTGGCCAAGTTTACAATCTTCAACAGTATGAAGATGCCGTGATCGGTCGCGAGCAATCCTGTTATATTTGCCTGTCGGACGACGCAGTGAGTCGCAGTCATGCGATGTTGCGACGCGATTGGAGTGGGGTCACGATTCGGGACCTCAACAGCTCCAATGGAGTGTATATTAATGGTGTTCGTATTCTAGCCAACACAGAAGTGGGAATCAGTGATGGAGATCAGATCGCCATTGGTCATTACTCTTTGTCGTTCCATGATCCATTTGCAGCTTCTTTGGAAGACAAGTTGAAGGGAGTGTGGCTGGAAGAGGACGACGACAAAACGCTAGACCATGTCAGCTTGGCTGAGATCCATGCTGTGGGGGCTTCAGACAAGGTGAAGGAGATCTCTGATAAGGATATCCGTGAGCCTCAATCGGGGCAGTGGCGAGCTGCTCGTCGCCCGGCTTCTGTGGAGAAGCCATCTTCCACCCCACCATCAGACAAAGAAGATGACCCAGAGGAGGCGGGGAAAGGCCGCAAAAAGAGGCGGTCTCGGCGGAGCCGGAGAGCCGAAATAGAGGAACAACAGCCGGAAGGTGCTGATGCGAAGGGGACGTCGAGCCAGGAGGACAAGGAAGATCCCAAAGACGAAGATCCCAAAGAGAGAAGACGCCGACGTCGAAGAGAGAGACAAAAAGCACGAGCGAAAGAAAAAGCTGAAGCCTCCGAGGGCTCTTCAACATCGGCGGAAGCAGAGAGCAAAGCGGAAGCAGAGAGCAAAGCGGAAGCAAAGGGCAAAGCGGAAGCAAAGGGCAAAGCGGAAGCAAAGGGCAAAGCGGAAGCAAAGGGCAAAGCGGAAGTGGAGGGGAAGGGCTCTCCACGTCGCAAACGGCGTTCTCGGAAGAGAGCAGAGGAGAAGGGGGGGGAGAGTCTCGCGGGTGAGAAGGGTGAGAAGGAGCCGTCAGAGAAAAGTTTCGCGTCCGAGGCAGCGGAGGGACGAAAAAAACAGAGAGGAGAGAAAGCAGAGGAGGGGAAGGTACCCAAAGAGTCGGCAAAGGACCCTGTTGTGGGTTCAGTGGTTCAGGAGGTGCGGTTGGGGCGTTGGGAGCGGTATGGCCTGATCACGGCGATTGTGTTAATTTTTATTCTCGTGGTTCTTGTCTTAGTGTTACTCTTTTTGGTATAGGCATGTGTCATTAGGATTTGACAAGTTGGAATACTCCGCATAGCATACGCTAAGGATTCAGCGTATTGTGCTACTTGTGTGCGACGCATAATGGAAACAGTTGAGCAAATTCTTATTTGTCCGGCTTGTGGGCATAAAAATCCGGATTCAGCGAAGTTTTGCCAGAATGATGGCTATCCTCTTCGCGATGGAGATCCGGATGATCCCCTGGTTGGACGACTGGTTGGTAATTACCGTCTTTTGCAACGCAAAGGCGAAGGCGGATTTGGTGTAGTTTATTTAGCCGAACATAATAATCTCAAGACCAAATACGCCGTTAAAATTCTCCACCCTCAGTTCTCTGCCAATCGACATATCGCTGAGCGTTTTCGTCGAGAGGCTTTGGCCGCAGGGAAGATGCGCCATGAGCACGTGGTTTCAATTGCGGACTTCGATCAGGCTCAAGGTATCGGCTATTATTACGTGATGGAGTTTCTGGACGGCCAGACTTTGAAGTCTGTTCTGGACGATGGAGAAGAGTTCTCTCCAGCCCGAATTCTTCATGTGGCTCGCCAAGTGACTTCAGCGATGGAGCGTGTTCACTCTCTCAACATCGTACATCGCGATCTCAAACCTGAAAATATCTTCTTGGTGGAAGAAGGTGGTGTCCCCGATTACGTGAAGCTTGTGGATTTTGGGATCGCCAAGCTTATTGGCGAAGAGGGTGCTTCGTTGACTCGGACGGGTCTTAGTGTCGGCACACCTCTGTATATGTCTCCAGAGCAAGCACGCGGCAATCTGAAGGGGCTTGACCACCGCACTGACATCTATTCCTGGGGGATCATTCTTTTTGAGATGTTGACGTATCGTCCACCGTTTTTCAGTGAGAACCCTCACGAAGTGGTCATGATGCAGATACGAGAGATACCTCCACGACTATTTGAGGTTTGTCCCGATCGTCAGTATAGCCCTGAGTTAGAAGCCTTATGTCAGCGTCTGCTTGCCAAAGATCCAGATGACCGACCCTCTTCCATGTTGGAGATGTACGAAGAACTGGAAGATGTCCTCTCTGCACCGGATGCGATCGTAGAAACAGGGATGACTCAGGTCATGGAGCAGCGTGAAGAGTGGACTTCAGGCAGTGCTGTGAGTTTGACAACACCCACCGCAACACAATCAACACGGGAAGTTCTCAATGATGAGGTTCGGGCTCCTCTGGAAACAACAGGAGAGCAACTTCAGACAGGTGATTCTGGCAGCACGACCGATGAAGGTCACAGTGAAGATACGTTGCGCGGTGCTGCTGTTGTTGATGAAGATACTCCCGATTGGCGAGCGGTCTTTTCACAAGAAGAACTCGACAAGTCTGATTTACCGGATACCTCGGTCGGCCAGGATCTGCCGTCCGGCGAGAAGGAGGCTTCTCCCCCCCCCGCTCAACCCAGTGTTGATATTCACTTTATCTCCGATGATGAGAATTCTTTGCCATCGATGAGTGAAGTCCTTAAAACTCACTCGGCCTCCGATGATGAGAATTCTTTGCCGCTTGCGAAAGCAGTGTTTGATACCCCTCTCTCTGAAGGACTTTCCAAGCTGAAGCCAGAGAAGGCTTTTGTCGCACCACCCACGAAGGTGCCACCTCTGAAGCCGGAAGAGGCTTTTGTTGCGCCACCTGCGAAAGTACCACCTCTGAAAACCGAGGGTATCTCACCAAACCAAGCTTTGCCTCTGAAAAACAAGGACATTTCATCGAACCAAGCTCTGTCTTTGAAGACGGAGGAGGTTTCACCAAAGGAAGTCCTGTCTTTGAAGACGGAGGAGGTTTCACCAAAGTCTATGGATCTTCTCAGGAGAGGGGAGCTCCCACCGCCGAAACCTCTCAGGGATTTGGAACTTGAGAAGGCTCTAAGGCGGCCTAGCTTTTCGACGGACCCTGATGCATTGCGCTCTCCTTTTCAGAGGTTTGGTGTTCTTGTTGTGGCGAGTATTGTGGTCTTTGTGGTGCTGGTTGCTGGCTTTATCTACATGATTCGAAAGCCTGTGGACGACACAAAGATCGACTACAAGAGCTTGTTGGGGAAAGTTCAGAGAAAGAAGCCCAGGCTCTCTCCGCAGCCACGAGTTCTTGTGCCGGGGCTTCGTCAGAAGGTCAAATCGGCGGTTCGCCAACCTGTCGTGGTTCGGCCTCGTCAACCCATTGTTCGGCCTCGTCAACCCATTGTCCGGCCTGTTGTTCGAGAACGCTCCACTCCTCGTGTTGTAGCACCTCGTCCAAGGATGAGTGTTGTGCCTGTTCGCGTGGTGTCCAAGCCCAAGCGTAAGATGGTCTCCCTGCTGATTCGAGCCCGTCCTGACTCTGCCCGCTGTTATTATCGAGAAAGACGAGAGCGATGGCGCGAGATGGATGATTGTCGCTTAAAATATGAGGTGGGAGATGCTATTCAAATCCGGATACTACGGAAAGGTTTTATCAGCCAGACAAAATCGTGGTTGCCCAAACAGAATAATTCCTGGTACATTCGTTTGAGGAGGAGATCTCGTCGTCGAGT
>JALTMC010000091.1:0-873 GCA_027005175.1 Myxococcales bacterium | reverse complement strand
CCCGGAGAAGACCAGCTACTCGTGGTGATAGCATCTTTGAGCAAACTGACAATCCTTTTCGCGACAAGAAGAAAAAGTAGCTGCACTTGTTGGTATACCCCGTGAGAAACGAATGTGATGGTGGAACGGAGAGTGTCGCGTTGTCTGCGTTATGGTTGGATGGGAGTCCATGTGTTTTGCATGGGACTGTTGTGTCCCTCTGTGTGGGCCTTACCCCAAAAGACGGATACATCGAAAACGCTTTCTTTTCAACGAACTTCGTTGGCCTCTGTGAGAACATTGCAAGTTGCACAGGGGGATGATCCTCTGTTGAAAGAAGCGGAGCGATTATTTCTTGAAGGGCGTAAGCTCGCTCGTCAGAAGAAATACGAAAAGGCGCTGGCGAAGTTCTTGGCCTCTTACCGAATTGTGCCTTCTCGTACAACCGAGCGGCACAAGCGTGTGCGCAGTACACTTCTCTTTTTGATTGCACGCTCCTATCAACTGCTTAAACGATATCCCCAAGCAGGTCTGTATTATCGGCGATTTCTCCAAACCTCTCCAAGAGGTCGTTTTCGCCGGATGACCAACAAATGGCTGAAGGCTCTGTGGCCTTATTTGCGGGCGAAGTTGTCTCTTAAGGGGGCTTCAACCATTGTATGTTCCGTGAAAGACCCACGAGGGACCCGGAGCGTGAAGCTTCCCAGAAGGCTCGATGTGGAGTCAGGTCCGATTCTTCTGATCTGTAAAGCGGAAGGGTTTCGAGAGAAACGCTTGGTTCTTAACATTGGGCCGCGTGGAGAAAAAGAACAACAGATCGTTCTTGTGCCTCTTCCTCCTCCAGTACCTCCATTTCGCTCTCGTGACCTACGCTGGTTGTCCTATGTTGTGTGT
>JALTMC010000090.1 GCA_027005175.1 Myxococcales bacterium | reverse complement strand
TCGTAATTGGAGGACATACCTCAAAAACTCCTTTTTACACAAAAAGAAAGGCAGATACAAAACCCGCCTGTAAAAACAGTGCATTGTAGCGATGTAGGAGAAGATTGCAACCCAATAGCCGCTTCCCCCTACAACACCGGGAAGAAGCATTCTCCCGCCTCTCCCCACAACACCGGGAAGAAGCATTCTCCCACCTCACCCACAACACCGGGAAAATACGAAGCTCCCGTAAGGTTGAAGAAAATACAAAGCTCCCGTAAAGTTGAAGAAAATACGAAGCTCCCGTAAGGTTGAAGAAAATACAAAGCACTGTGGAAGGCTCTCACCACCACGAACAAAACAAAACAAAACAAAGTCCGAGTGGTAGGGAAGAGCATCAAAGCAGTCTTGCGACTGTTTTGATGCTCTTATTTTCCAGGCCACAAAGGAGACATATAGAACAACACAAAGCCACCGGCAAGGAGCAGAAGGAAAAACAAGAACCAACCACCACCACTCTCTTCCTCTTCCGAAGCAACGGTCTGTGACTCCGCTTTGGTAACAGCCTTGGACTCCTCCTTACCCTTACTCTCAACCTCCTCCAAGTCATCGCTTTCCGACACAGAGATCGCCTCTTCCTTTGCTTCGGCGGCCTCTTCCTTTGCTTCGACGACTTCTTCCTTTGCTTCGGCGGCCTCTTCCTTTGCTTTCTCTTCTTTCACTGCTATTTCAACAACTTCTTCTTCTATGATCTCTTCGGCCTTGACCTCGACAGCAGGCTTCGGCGCTGTTTCCTTTGTTTCGACAGCAGGCTTTGGTGCTGTTTCCTTTGTTTCGACAGCAGGCTTTGATGCTGTGTCCTTTGTTTCGACAGCAGGCTTTGATGCTGTGTCCTTTGTTTCGACAGCAGGATTTGGTGCTGTTTCCTTTGTTTCGACAGCAGGCTTTGGTGCTGTTTCTTTTTCTTTTTTCGAGAAAGGTAACACTGTGGGGGCAGACCTCTTTTTGCCAGACTTCCCCTCCAAGCGATCGCCCCGCAAACGTTTGGCTCCCCCTCGACTACGTGTTCGCTTTTCTCTTTTCTCTTCCACGACATCCAAGGGGCGTGGGCGTCCAAATCGACCGGGTTTCTTACGCTTGGAGCGGGATGATCTTTCCTCTTCTTCAAAGCGCTCTCGACGCTGGGTTGCTCGCTCAAACGAATGTTCTTCCCGCCAATCACGCCCCCGACTCCTGCTCTGATGACGACGTACGCTACGACCTAAGCCAAAGTGTTTGTTGATGTCTTCTACCAGGTTACGACGAATCATCTTGCGAGTCAGGTCAGGAGCCAGGATATTAACAGAGACATCGATATACCCCTCACTCAAGGCAATCTCGACCTCCAAGTCATCGTTCGCTAGAAACGCGACCTCTTCCTCTTCGTCCCACTCGATTTCATCGAAGTTGTCGTTCTCTTCAAAAAAATCAAGTAACTCAAACATAGCCTCCGTAGCCTCTTCAAGTTCGAGATCTTGCTCTATCGAAAATTGGAACTCAGCCATTGTGCACCTCTTCCATTATTCATAAAGTGTTTGTTTGTTATATTATGACATGGCTCAAAGGATATAAGCATTCCATCAGAAAGTGGCAAACCATACATGCAAATTGACGACAATTACAATGTAGAACTCTATGATCTAACACATCGCGGAAATCCAGGCGATGTTCTGTATTATATCAAAGCATGTCGTACAGCTTCTCAGATTCTGGAGTTGGGCTGCGGCCAGGGCCGTATCTTACTTCCTTTGGCAGAGAATGGACACTGTATCACAGGTTTAGATCACCACCCAGACATGATTACAGAACTTCAACGCACCATCAACCAACGGCAAGACCTGGACTTCTCAAAGATCAAGCTTGTCCAAGGCGATATGCGCACATTTCAAATCGACCGACAATTTGACCGTATCATCTTACCATTCAACGGATTGTTCTGCTTACTCCACGACAACGAAACCCTCGCCTGTTTCCAGCAAGTTCATCAACACCTGAAGCCAGGAGGCTCATTCCTGTTTGATGTGTACACCGTAGACGAAGAAGAACTCGCTCTTGTCGATCAGGAAGCTTGGGAACCACTCACAGAGATCCACGAGACACACCGCACCATTGAGATCTTTGAGCGCCGTCAATGGCAGCCAGAAACACAACGTGTCGATGCGTCCTATCGTTATCGTATCCACGAAGGTTCCGAGGTTCGCGAAGAAATATATACCATCCCCCAACGATATCTAACCTACTCACAATGCCGTCAGCTCCTCTACCAAGCCCGCCTTCAGATCACCCAGCGCTACAGCGATTTCCGCTGTTCTCCATGGGAAGCAGATAGCTATCATATGCTCGTGTGGGCCCAAGCCGCCTAACCCAAAACCCAACTCAAAACCTCTTCACGGAAAGTGACAGCATGACTTGTTTGCCTATATGCTTGCATGGGCCAAAGCTGCCTACCCCAAAACCTCGTAGCAGGACACTGTTGAATGACAGAAACAAACAACACAAACGAACTCCGCCTAATGACTTGGAATGTATGGTTTAACGAACGGGCCCAAAAGATCCGAATGCAGAGTATCTTAGACACCATAGAGTCCTATGAGCCAGAGATCATTGGATTGCAAGAGTTAACCAAAGAGGGAATAAAAAGCTTAGAAGATCCCGAACAGATACTGTCAGAGTATCACAAGATAGAGAGCGATGTATCCCTGTTACAAGGATACTGGGAGGGCTTATATACCCGCCTAGAGCCTGGACCCAGTTCAGGCCGAACCGAATACGAATGGACCCATATGGGCCGAGGCTTGACCGTCTTACATTACCCTGCTCTTGACCTGGTCGTGGGAACAACCCACCTGGAAAGCATGGATCGAGCAAAATTCCGACAAGCCCAGGCCAAAGAAGCCTTCGAACGACTCGATAGCATAGGTACACGAAATGCTGCACTCATGGGCGATATGAACCTTTATCATGAAGAGAGCCTGGAACCTCTCCCTCCAGGATGGATGGACTCCTGGGACGTACTCCACCCCCACGAAAAAGGCTGGACCCGCGATAGCCAACGCAACAAAATGCTAGAAAATCCAACACAAGAAAGACTGGATCGCATCTTTATCCGAACAAAAGATTATCAACTCAGCAAGATCCATCTATTAGGCACAAGCCCCTGTACCCTCCCCCCAGAAGATACCGCAGACATCATAACCACCACCAACGAAAGACCTATCTTCCCCTCCGACCACTTCGGCCTTCTACTCATACTCAAACCCCGCTAAAAAAGCGAAACGCCCTTCCACATCCCCCCTACACACAGTATTGAGTATCCTACATACCTACACACCGTATTGAGTATGCTGCATACCTACACACCGTATTGAGTATGCTGCATACCTACACATCGTACTGGGACTTATAGCTCACAGCCAAATCTCTTATAGCAGTAATTCCTGCTATTCCTACAGATCGAGATTCGATCTGTCGTTTATGAGTATAAGCCTGATTGTATGCCTCACAACAGGCCCAAAGAAGAAGAAGGAACTCTTTGCAAAAGGGGCTCATGGTAGAAGAAGGAAAAAACGATGAAGCAATGGAGCCAAAAACCTGTAATCATAGCATCTTCTCTGACAGGCTTGCTTATCAGTTATTCCCTAAGTAAGAAGAAGATCGAGCATATTCTCGTGGGTGGAGATGAGCCAGGAGAGCAGCCCAAGTTGGGTGAATCCATGAATGAGTTGTCTTCGGCAGACTTTTGGCTCTGGTTGGAACCGGAGTTCAGACAATTTTTCCACACCAAAAGTCATATCAGCCTATTTCACGGTGATATCGCTTCGATGATCTACATAGGAAATCCCAATCGAAAGTTGGACGAGCTCCCTCTCGAATACGGAGATCGACCCACCATACCCAAAGTATTACCTGCCTTGATTCATGTTGATCGCACTGGCTTTGATAAGGCCCTTTACCACAAAGTCAAAGAAAGTGAATATTGTACATTGATTCACTGTCCTCAATCGAATGTCATCTATGATAAAAGCTCTGACAAGATCACTGGGATTGATCTAGGAGAAGGCCGCCTGATTAAGGAGCCAACTTTTGTTTTCGATGCAACCGGAGCTTTTGGGCTGATCGCACGCGCTGCCGGTATCTCAAAAACTCCAACAACCGCCCCTCAGCATGTGATTTGGACACACCGATACCGTCCTTCGACAAGAACCCACAGCTGTGAGCCAGCAAGCACACGAGAGTGGTGGCTGTCGGGAACCAATCTCTTGCACCTCAACAAAGATTCGGATGGAGTGGATGGCATCTCATGGTTGATCCCCCTTGGCGACCGCTTGTCGATAGGCCTGAGCGTGCCAGCCCAACACAGCACAGCGAACAAAGAAGAGTTGTATAAGCTTCTACTCGATGCCTATCTGCGTCGCGGACTCGATCTCGTGAAAAGCCATCCAGAAACCATCCCCCTTCAAGAACTCAAACACAGCTACTTTCAAAGGGATCGTGGCTATGGTGCCAACTGGATACTCGCAGGAGGAGGGTATCTACAGGCATGGTTCCCCAGCTCTGCGGGTGTAGGAACTTCTCTTGCGGCCGCCCACCTTGCTCCTCTTCTCCTACAAGATCCCAAAAAATACGGGGCCATCTACGAATCCACCTTAAAAGACTACCTGTCGTTTCACAGTCATCTTGCCAAGATGATCGCAGATCCCGGTTATACAACGCCCGAGCAACTCTATACCTTCTGGTCTCGCTGGCTGGCATTTATCCCTGGCAGATTAACCCATCACTTCCGACTGTACAACGGTGAGCTTGAAAGCAATCACTTTGAATACAGACTTGGTGAGATGCTCAGTAAATTCAGTCTGAAATATACATCTCTTCATCTGCTCAGTGTCGGTCTCGCACAGATAAGAGCAGTGAAAACCAAGCAACTCTCCGAACAGGGTCACGTATTTGCAGGCTACTTTCATCAACCTACTTTTATCTTAAAAAACTACCTCGTCGGCTGGCCCCGATATTTATGGTTCCGAATAAAAAGCATCTTCTCACGCTCCAACCCTCAAACCTTGCCCCAGCCTCCCCTCTCCTCTGGCTCACACCCACAACTTCCAGCGTTTCATGAAAAGTAAAGATCTTGCAAGCCTGGGCCTGTTACAACTTCCAGCGTTTCATGAAAAATAAAAGATGTTGCGAGCCTGGTCATTCAAAGCTCGCTTCAACGCAGAGAGATCCTCTGTGGACATACTCTCTGTAGAGATCCCAAGATGATGATCCTTTTTAAAGGACCAAACACTCTCATCCACCATCACATCGATTTGACCGTCGTTGGTGACGGTGGCCGCATCAAAGCTCTCTTCCACTGTCCCCTTACTCCAAGACGTCTTTTGCCCTTCTGCCTCAACTTCCATCTGACGGCCACTTTGGGGATCACGAAAACGAATTTTAAAATCAGTCACGGGAACCTCGTTCTATGTTCTATGTTCTGGGACAGCAAATGTGTTGTGATGAAAGCTGTTTCAAAGAGTCGGCAACATACCACAAAGCATCTCTAGACGCGAGCAAGCACCTATTTTCATTGATACATTTTTAAAAACAAGAGCCGTGCCATCGAGTGAGGAGGTCATGAGATCCTGTTTTCTATATTGTAGCTGATTCAATTCCCTGCTACATTGATGACCTGTCACCACATCATAATCTGCATTGATGACGATTACCTTGTATTGGCAGAACGTAGGACATCGTTCCATGGTCCGCTGGACTTTCATCCGGCTCTTCCCAAAAAGCACACCTCCGGTGCACTGAGCCTATTCGCCCTTGGGCTAACTCGATTTCGAGTGCCCCTTTCGGGCTGCTTTTGTCTCACCGAGCTGGACTT
Source organism: Myxococcales bacterium (assembly GCA_027005175.1). GTDB lineage: Bacteria > Myxococcota_C > UBA6777 > UBA6777 > UBA6777 > M3003. The sequence goes on along the minus strand of JALTMC010000090.1, from coordinate 1,972 downwards.
TCATCCGGCGGAAAATGTCGTGGTGCGCAGTGTCATATCAACCAGCGTGTCAAGGAGAAAACCTCCACATCTGAACGATCCCAAACATAGAACGCAAAACCCCTAGAGGTACTTGATGACAACAGCACTGACCCATCCCAAAGACTCCCGTTACGAACGATATCGCTGGCAGATCTTTGCTGTAACTTGGCTGGCGTATGCCGGATTTTATCTCACACGCAAGTCCTTTTCTGTAGCCAAGGTTGCGATGGTTCCCGCCAAAGCAAAAGGGGTGTGTTACGCAGCCACCAATCTCACCATGACCACATCGCAAATGGCCTGGATCGATGCGGGCTACTTGGTCGCATATGCCATCGGTCAGTTTGTGTGGGGGATGCTCGGTGATAAAGTAGGGACACGACGTGTCATCCTTACCGGAATGTTATGTTCCGTGCTGGCAGGGCTTGCTATGGGTGTATCTACCATCACCACCCTATTTGGCATCTTTTTTATCATCCAGGGATTGTGTCAATCGTCCGGCTGGGCACCACTATCCAAGAACATCGGAACTTTTTTCTCCCAGAGAGAACGCGGCACCATCATGGGAATGTGGTGCACCAACTATGCAGTGGGAGGCTTCATCGCTTCAGCTTTTGCTGGTGGAGCTGCTCTCTATTTTTGCGACTGGCGCTATGCCTTCTATCTCCCCGCTGGGGCTCTGTTTGTTGTCTGGCTGCTGTTCTACTTCTTACAAGCCAACAAACCTGAAGATGTGGGGCTTCCACCGATAGAAACATATCACCAGGAGGCGGAGGCTGTTCTCGAAGCAGACGACGCTCCCGAAGAAGAAGAAGAAGGCACCTGGCACACCATCGGCCAAGTCTTGCGCAACCGTATGGTCCTCTTACTTGGCAGCGTATACTTTTTTCTCAAACCCACACGCTATGCCATCTTGTTCTGGGGGCCCCTCTACATCTCGGAAAAGATGGGAGCCAACATCCTGAAATCAGGTGTATTGAGTAGTTTGTTTGAGTTGGCTGGACCGCTGAGTATCTTTCTCGGAGGCTATCTCTCTGACAAACTCTTTCGGTCCAAGCGAATGCCCATTAGCATCATCTGCTTGTTTGGTTTGTTTGGTATGCTCCTCGTCCTCGACAAACTGCCCGCAACTTCATTCTATTTGGGCGGATGTTTCTTTATGATCGGCTTCTTGCTTTATGCCCCTGACTCACTGGTCAGTGGTACCGCCGCTCTCGACTTTGGAACCAAAAAAGGTGCCTCCACGGCTGCTGGATTTATCAACGGTTGTGGCTCCATTGGTGCAATCATTGGTGGAACCGTTCCCGGTTTCTTTAAAGCCCAATGGGGCTGGAGCGGCGTCTTTCTGTTTATGGCAGGCTCTGTCTTGTTTGCCGCCCTCCTCCTCCTCCCACAATGGAACGCCCTTCCCTCCACAGGAAAAGCCGCCCCCCCACAACAAGCAACCACCTGAGCAAAAAAACCATCAAAGTCGTCAACCCAGGTAAGGCCAAAGCAAAAGGCAAACATTAGCATCGCCAACAGCCCAAGAAGTCGAAGTATCCGGGGCGTCGCATAGACTCTAGCTCCCTTCCTTGACAAGACCTTGTAGGATAATATCCACCATCCAGTGAATGTGTTGACGACGCTCTTCCAACGCCACCTCACCCATCGGCTCATCTCCCCACAACCCATCCAACACAGACGCATAAGTAAAGTAATTAATCACCATCCCCGAAAAAGTCACAAAGAAATGCCGGGCCGCCAAAGGTCCCTGCTCTGGAGCAACCTCCGATAGCACTCCCCTCAACCATGTGAATAACGGCGCAAGATTCCGTTGAATCAAGTCATGCGTGTCCGTATCAGCAACTTGCTGCTGCACCAACCGCGCATAACGCTGGTTCTTTGACATGAAATCCATATATGCGTCAATCACACGATGAAATCGTTCCCGCAGCGTACCTTTTCCCTCAAA
>JALTMC010000089.1:7048-7876 GCA_027005175.1 Myxococcales bacterium | reverse complement strand
GCTCAATCTTATCGTACGATTGGAAAAGCTCCTCTTTGGAACATCGTTTTTTGTCGTACGATTGGAAGAGTTCCTCTCTGGAACATCGTTTTTTGTCGTACGATTGGAAAAGCTCCTCTCTGGAACATCGTCTTTTGTCGTACGATTGGAAAAGCTCCTCTTTGGAACATCGTCCTGAGATGGTTGATGGTTGAGTGAGTTTGGGTTCACATCGGTCAGATGATGCGAAAGCTTCTTCAGCCTGCGAACCTTACCCCACGGTTCGGGACACACTTTACACCATTCAGGCACTGTCGCAAGGCCCATTTCCGTTGTTGACTGATGAATCCTCTTCTTGTATGCTGTTTCAGCCTTGGTGGATATTGGCAAATATGTGGCCTGATGGAAGATGTTGGCTGGGTTTTAATCCATCTGTCAATCCATCTGATATGGAGATGTCTTGATGAAGAAAGATGATGATGATCGCTCTCTGTTTGAGAGCAAGTCTCAAAACCTGTTTGTGATTCCTGAGGGGACCGGTATGGGCTCCGATGTTTCGGATGCTGCAAAGATCCTTCGGAGTTTTGTGTCTCGTGTTGGAGCTTCTGACAGTGATAAATCGGATCTCTTTCAAGAGGGTTCGAGCAAGGAGGAGTCCTCTTCATCATCTGAACCCAAAGATGACATGGAACAATACATCGAGTCTGCGACAGAAGTTGCACGTCATTTGGTAGAAGATGCACCTCGCATCACTCCTCGGGTACTCGCTCCTTCTTCTGACGGACTTTCAGCTGTGCTTGAACAAACCACCGAAGTTCGATTGATCCACAAAGGCAAAGCCTCCAAGCG
>JALTMC010000089.1:0-7038 GCA_027005175.1 Myxococcales bacterium | reverse complement strand
TTCAAAGTACGTCGGGTTCTTGGGATCACATGCAGGGGAAATAAATCGCGGGCCTTTGCGACTTTACAAGGTTGTGCTATCTTCTCTCTCTGTGAAAAAATATAAACCGTTGATAAGCCGTCGTTACGATGGTTGAGCCAGTGGCAAATACTGCCTCGAAGCAATGAGATTGATTCTTGCGGAAGTCTCTGGTGTCAACAGCGATGGGTGGATGAGGAAATATGGGCAAAACGTTTGCGATTGTCAGTCAAAAAGGTGGTTCTGGTAAAACCACCACAGCACTCAACTTGGGCGCGGCTTTTGCTGTGCGTAAGCTGCGAACACTACTGATCGATCTAGACCCTCAAGGTGGCTCTGCCTACGGTCTTGGGATCAAACCAGGTGATTTCTCTATGGGCGCAAATGATTTGCTCCTGGGAAAAGCCGATATTCGAGATCTCCTGATCCCCAGCGAAAATCCGTATCTGCGCTTTATTCCAGCAGGATCATTTAGCAATGTCGCCGAGGTTGATCGTTTTCACAATCTTGGAAAACGTCTTGGCGTTCTTCGACGAGCTGTTCTCAGCGTACGTGACGAGTGCGATGTCATCCTGTTTGATACCCCTCCCGGTGAAAACTCCCTGGCGGTGAGTGCTCTCAATTGTGCTGACTCTGTGGTCATCCCTCTGCAATGTGAGCCCCTTGCGTTGCGCACCTTACCTCAGATCTTACGTCTGATTCGTGAAGTCAAAACCAAGGTCAATCCCGCCCTTGATATCGAAGGTGTTCTGCTCACTATGTACGATGTTCGGTATGGCTTTACAGAACAAGTCTCTGAGCAAGTGTGGAAAAACTTCCCACGCGACCTCGTCTTTGAAACGATCATCCCACGCCGTGAAGACTTCTCCAAAGCCTTTATTCAAGGCCGACCCGCAGTCTTTGACAATCCCATGTCACCAGCCTCTCTGGCTTATCTCCAACTTGCTGACGAGATTATCTCTGGACTCGCCAGCTCTCTCTAACCTATGATTGTTGCAAACGTCGATGATTGCTCTCATTCTATGTGAAGACTGAAATCCTGGCTACAGAGTTCCTGACCAGTACCCCATATCGGTCTAGCCCAAGAGCATGAGTTTTCTGATAGCTTGTCTTTTGTCAGAACTCCTGTCTACAAAGCTCCTGGCCAGCACTTGGACCACTTGTGTTGTTCGTCGCAATAACGAGGCTCGGCTTTCTGGGGCGAGGAAAGCACGGTTTTCTGAGGCATGAACCCCGTCGTGCGCGGCAAATGGACAGGTCGATGGATCGCATACAATAAGTGCGTGATAAACAATCACGAGCCCGGTGGTGCGTGAACGCGGTGGTGTGTCACCTTCCTTATAGGCTTCGGCTGTGGAGAAGGTAAGGTGTTGCTTTTTCTCTGTGATGTTTGGTGTGTATGGGGAGCGAGGTGTTGTGGTTTCAAGAAAGCAGAGTCCTGATGATATTTCGTATATGATGACATATCGCAGGCATTGATGGATGATATATCGTTTTTTATTGTTTTTGTATTCGTGTATGAATAAGACATTCTTTGTGATTTGATTTCAATCTTTCTTGGCATGGATTCTGCTGGGAGAAGCAATACTTTAAGTAGGAGAGACATATGGGTGAAGTTTACGATGGGTTGGTATGTGAGAGAGAGGGGCATGTGGCATTTGTGTCTCTCAACCGGCCAGAGAAGCGGAACGCGATGGATCTGGGGTTTTGGGATGCGATGATTCCATTGTTTGAGGATCTGGATCTTGATCGTTCTGTTCGTTCTATTGTTCTTTCGGGTCGTGGTAAAGGCTTTTGCAGTGGTTTGGATTTGACATCTCTTGCAGAGATTCCAGTGATGGATCTGTCCCATCAAACCTCAGCTAATCGCATGGATCTGGTGAGTTATGTCAAAAAGTGGCAAGAGGCTTTGACTGTGGTGGAGCGATGTCGCAAGCCTGTGATTGCGGCAGTTCACGGTGTATGTATTGGGGGAGGTCTGGACTTGATCTCTGCCTGTGATATCCGGCTGGCCACCGAGAATGCAGTATTCTCTCTTCGAGAGGTGGCGATGGCGATGGTGGCAGATCTTGGTTCTCTACAGCGCCTTCCTCTGATTATCGGACAAGGTTTGACCCGAGAACTCGCTTTTACCGCGCGTGATGTAAGTGCACAAGAAGCGTTGGACATGCGTTTGATTAATCGCATGTATTCGGACCAGGAGTCACTGATGGCTGGAGCCAAAGAGATGGCTGAGATGATCGCTTCACGTTCTCCTTTGGCAGTCCAGTCGAGCAAAGAGACGTTGAATTACAGTCGCCATGTCTCTGTGGAGGATGGCCTGCATTATGCTGTGATGCGCAACACTATGATCATGCCAAGTGGTGACTTGTTGGAAGCCTTTCAATCGTTTATGGAAAAAAGAAAGCCCGAATTTAAGGGGGAATGAGTCCCTTTTTTCGCAGAGCCTCTGTGTCTCTTGTGATGTCATTAATGGTGTAGAAGACTCAAACAAAGGAGTTGATGAATGTTGAAACGATTTGCCTGGTTTGCAGTACCTGTTCTCGTCGTGGGATTTTTTACGTGGAAGCAAGTTGCCCGAGTTGCTCGTGCGGCTGGTAAGCCTACTGCCCGCAACACAGAAAAACCTGTTGTTGTTCCGCAGGGGATGAAGCTCGCGTTTCGAGCCCTTCCTGCTGCTTTTTCGTCAGCAAAAAATCCGGGAACCCCCGCAAAAATTGCTTTGGGTCGGATGCTTTATTACGAGCCCCGCCTTTCCAAAAATCACGATATCTCTTGCAACTCTTGTCATCAGTTGGGGAAGTACGGCGTGGATAACAATCCAAGATCTCCCGGACATAAGAAGCAGCTTGGAGGTCGTAACTCTCCTACCGTATACAACGCTGCTGGCCATATTACCCAGTTTTGGGATGGACGCTCTCCCGACGTTGAAGATCAAGCCAAAGGTCCCGTTCTCAACCCTGTTGAGATGGCCATGCCCAATGCCGCAGCTGTCGTTAAAGTGTTGAAATCGATCCCTGGTTATGTGGTTGCTTTTAAAAAGGCATTTCCAAAATCCAAAGATCCTGTAACTTACGACAACATGGCCAAAGCTATCGGTGCTTTTGAGCGAAATCTCACCACACCTGCTCGTTGGGATGCATTTCTTAAGGGAGATAAAGCTGCACTGACCAACAAAGAAAAGAAAGGCTTTATGCTTTTTGTCATGACAGGTTGTATTACCTGTCATACGGGACCATTGTTGGGGGGTCATATGTATCAAAAACTCGGGCTGGTCAAAGCTTGGCCGGGCAACAAAGACACAGGGCGTTTTCAAGTCACAAAGAACCCGGTAGACAAGGCAATGTTCAAAGTCCCAAGCCTACGTAATGTTGAGAAAACGGGTCCCTATCTTCATGACGGCTCTATCAAAACACTCCACAAAGCAGTGAGTATGATGGCTCAGTATCAGTTGGGGCGAAAGCTCAACGCTCAACAAGTTGACCTGATCGTTGCTTTCCTCAAATCCCTCACTGGGAAAATCAATACTGCCTACATCAAGAAGCCCAAACTCCCCGCAAGCTCCAGCACCACTCCCAAGCCCAACCCGAACTGAGCCTCTTTCTTCTATCCTTTCCTTCTATCCTTTCCTTCTATCCTTTTAAGTGAAACCTCTTAATCATACTCCGCAATGTTGTTGTTGGGAGTCCTAGTTTTCTTGCGGCTCCTTGCTTCCCTGCTATCTTGCCGTCACTCTCACCAATGGCTCGGAGGATCTCTTCTGCCATGACCCGGTGTAGTCGTGGAAGTTCATCGGGTATGGCATACTCGTCTGGAGCCTGGAAACTGTGAGACCTCTCTGGCTCGTAGACCTTAAGACTTTTCTGGGCAGAGGCATTGTACTCCCAGTCAATATGCCCAGGGTGGATCTCCTTTCCTTGTGCCAAAATTGCCGCTCGCTCCAGTATATTTCCCAACTCCCTTACATTGCCCGGCCAACTATATCCTTCGAGCTTATGGATCGCCTCTGTCGTGATACTTAACTTGGGCATGTTGAACTGACTGCGTACACGCTGTATTAAGTGAGATGCCATCAAAGCGATATCTCCTTCTCGTTCTCGCAGCGGTGGAAGGACTATCGGAAAACTGTTGAGACGATAGTAGAGATCTTCCCTAAATCCACTGCGATGTGCTTCCACTGTTAGATCTTTATTGGTTGCTGCAATAAGTCGAACATCGGCCTGCAATGGCTCGATCCCACCAACTCGCTCAAACGTTTTCTCTTGAACCACCCGAAGTAACTGTGCTTGCGCTGCCAGAGGAAGTTCTCCCACCTCATCGAGAAATAAGGTTCCTCCCTCTGCCAACTCAAAACGTCCTGGCCTTTGCCTATCCGCTCCAGTAAAGGCACCTCTCTCGTGTCCGAACAAAACGCTCAGAGCCAACTCTGGAACCAAGACAGCGCAGTTCACCGCAACAAATGGACCGGATGCTCGTGCCGACCATTGATGAAGTGCTCTAGCGACATGCTCCTTGCCTGTCCCTGTCTCTCCGGTAATCAACACATTGGTCGGTGTGGGGGCGACAAGGCGGACAGACTCTACCACTCGCTTCCAAGTCGTCGAACGACCAATCAGAACCGGCTCTTTTCCTTCCTCTCGTAAGGAAGCATTCTCCAACGCAAGAGTCTCGACTTGTTGCGACAATCTGTTTAATGTCTGCTGCTCCTTGATCACTCTTGCTGCAAGTTGAGCAAAACCCTTGACTGCCCGGATCTGATCAGAACTAAATGCATCACATTGAACGCTGTCCAATGTCATTGCCCCAACCAATGCTTGCTCCGAGCGAAGCGGAACAACCAAACAAGAATGCTCGCCCGGTAAGGCTATGACTTCCGAATAGGTGTCAGGCTCATCATGGGTCTCGTGGTCTGCCAAAAATGGCTCCTCCCCCTCCAATGCCTCTATCATCGTTGGACGACGATCCAAATCAACATACAGATCCCTGAGCCTCTCCGAGGCCAACTCTCCCATCGCTGCCCGGACTTTTAATTGATTCGTCCCCTCAATGTCCAATATCGCCGATAAATCCGATGGAATGACATTCTCTAACGCCTCCAATATTTTCACCAAACTGGGATCGCCTAGCTTCATCTTTGTATCCTTGCTTGTTGCAAACCTTATATATCTTTTGCTTTGACGATATGTCGTTTCAGTGATGATGGAGTGGATATATTGTTTGTCTAGACTAACTACATATCGTTTTTTTTTCAATGCTGATTTTTGTTCTTGTTTGTTTTTCTTTGGCCTTCAAGCTATAACCATGCTCATTGTGTATGCCAATTGAACAAAGGGGGATTTTTCACGATGAGTGTATCAGGGATTCTTGCCTATTCAGGAGCAGAGCAACGTTCGGAGAGGAAGGGGACCAAGGCTGCTATCATTGGGGCCGGTCAGGTGGGAATGGCGATCGCCTATGCGATGCTCATTGAAAATACAGTGAATCACTTGGTGCTGGTGGATGCTGTCCCTGAAAAAGCGGAAGGTGAGGTGATGGACCTGTTGCATGGTCTCTCCTTTGCTTCACCAATGACACTGGAAGCAGGTGGGCTTGAAGCTTGCGGTGACGCACAGCTGATTATTATCACCGCAGGTGCCAAGCGAAAACCCGGTGAAACTCGGTTGGATCTGATGCATCGCAATGCAGAGATCTTTAACTCTCTCATTCCACCCTTGGTCCAAGGGAGTCCTGATGCGGTTCTTGTGATTGTGAGCAACCCCGTTGATGTGATGACTCACCTTGCATGGAAGATCTCCGGCTTGCCCTCCGGTCGTGTTCTAGGAACCGGAACGCTGCTTGATACCTCCCGATTTCGTGCGTTGTTGAGTGAGAAGCTCAACATGGACACTCGCAATGTACATGCTTATATTATCGGCGAACATGGAGACAGCGAAGTCGCTGTATGGAGCAAGGTGAACATCTCAGGGGTTCCCTTGCAATCACTCGTTGACCACAACTCTTTGGGGCAGTCTTGGGAAGAGATGGCGATCCGGGTGAGAGATGCAGCAAAAGAAGTGATTCGTCGGAAGGGAGCTACCTGTTATGCCATTGGTTTGGGAACCACTCGATTGGCCAAAGCGATCCTGGCCAATCAACGCAGTGTCATGACTGTGAGCTGCCATCACGACGAAGTGATGGGGGTTCAGAATGTTACTTTAAGTTTGCCTGTCGTGGTTGGAGCGGATGGCATCTGCAGTGTCATCTCTCTGGAGTTGAGTGAGGAAGAAGAACAAAGCCTGTTGCATTCTGCCCAAACCCTTCGTGCAGCCCTTGCTACTCTCGGGTACTAGGATCGATAACTCAACAAAATTTACATTTAGCGGCGACAGAATCCCTGTAGGCATCTTCGTCCCATAGGGCAGTCTTTCTGTGCTTGGCAAGGTGTGATCTTGATGCATTGACGATTGAGACATCTTGTATTGGGTCCCATCTTTTGTTGACACTGTGCGTGTGTGGAGCAACCCGTTGTTGATAGCTTTTGACAGCTTCCGTTGATGCAGCGAGCTTCCCGTGATTGTAGCTTCTTTATGCATTCCAGGGTGGTTTGACATTGGTTCGTCTGAACACACTTTCTTCGCAGACATTGGCCAGGTTTGTTTTGCTTCTTGCAATCCTCCGTTGTTCGACATTCTGGGGGAGTAACACAGCGACCCAAGCGACACATTGCCATAGAATTCGTGGCCTGGCAGTCGGAGTTCTGGGTACATCCACCAGGTAATGTGCATTTACCATTGTTGCAACTCCCTTTCCTGCCGTCCTTTTGGCAATCTTGATCCGAACTGCAAGCTGCGGGTCGCTCGAAAGAACAGCGACCTTCATTGCATCGTAGAGCTGCTCCTATTTTTTGGCATTCAGAGTCTGAAGTGCAAGGGGGATTTAGCCGGGAACACCTGCCATTGATGCATCGTCCGTATTGGCCTAACCGGCTGCATTGCTCGTTGGATTGACAAGCTGAATTGGTCATTCCTTGTCGAATACATC
>JALTMC010000088.1 GCA_027005175.1 Myxococcales bacterium | reverse complement strand
ATGATCCTCATTGAGGATTTCCATCACACGATCGAGATCAAGATTATCCTCTGTCGCTTTTGTCCAGGGCAGGTTTGCCAGCCATTCCAAGTAGGTTTTTGCGACCATATACTCGGCTTGAGCAGGGTTCATGGCACGCAAACGATTCAACTCACGATCTGCCATTTCCTGAGCATCTTCCGTCAGGTCGGCCTCTTTGAGTTTTTTCTCAAGGGTCTCGATGTCTGTTGTTTTGTAATCATCTTCACCCAGCTCTTTCTGGATGGCTTTCAACTGCTGACGCAAGATCGTCTCACGCTGGCTCTTGGCCACATCGTCGCGCAGATGATTCTCGATCTCCTTGCGAACCGACAACACCTCCTTGATCCGACTGAGCATCTCAAGCGTTGTATCCAGTCGATCTTTCAGGGAAAAGGTACTCAGCACTTTCATCTTCTCTTCGAGAGAGATATCAAGTGTTGAGGCGATCATATCGGCCAGTTGCCCTGGTTCTTTGATATCAGAAAGCATCTTCTCTGAACCACGAGGCAACTCAGGGGTCAACTTCATCACCTCACGGGCGACTTTGCGCAACGTTTGGTCCAGAGCATGAATCTGAAGATCATCATGATCGGGCTCTTCCACGATGGGCTTTACTTCCGCCATCCAATACGGATCATCGGAAATGATTTTTTCGAGAGAAATACGCTGGACACCCTGTACCATCAAGCTGTAAGTATTGCGCCCTGTCTTTTGTATCTTCAGGATACGAGCCAGAGTACCTACTCGGTACAGATCATCTTCCTGAGGCTCTTCTATCTCAGGATCCTTTTGCGTAATAATCGCCAACATGGTTTCTGTTGGGTCAGCTGCCTTAATCAACGCAATTGATTTCTGTCGTCCCACATTCAGTGAAATAACACCGCCTGGAAAAAAGACGCCATTGCGAAGTGGCAGAAGCGGGAGAGCTTGATGTTGCTCTATCGTCATACGGAGAACTCCTCTTACATCGAATTATTACCCATTCCGGGCTCTGAGGAAGAATCTGGGGTTGGACGAGCTGGCCAAGTGAGCCAATCTACACAGTGTTGTCGCAACAGCTGTTAAGAAGCAAATTTTGGGAAGAAAACAGAAGGTGTTGATTTTGCGTCAGCCACTTGCTTACCAAAGATAGTTTCGGCCCCAAAACCTGTCAAGAAGAAAGCTTGCACCTGCTTCTTTTCAGGAGCACTTGAAGAAGACTTTCTCCACGTGCAAGTAGACCACCCAAACCCTTACGACAAATGACCATGAAACCTTGAGAAGGCTTTCATTACATCTTCTACAGACCCCACACAACGGGGGCTTTCGTGAGGAAGCGCGTTTAAAAATCTCTTCCCATAGCTCTTCTGAACCACACGTTTATCAAGAATTAAAACAGTTCCACGGTCACTTCGACTGCGAATTAATCGCCCAAATCCTTGTTTAAATTTAATCGTAGCGGCAGGTACCGTATACCGTGCAAACGGATTTTCTCCCCTCGCCTCGATCGCTTCCACTCGTGCTTCGATCAAAGGTTCGGATGGAACTCGGAAGGGCAAACGAGTCAGGATCACGTTGCGCAAAGCGTCTCCAGGAACATCAACCCCCTCCCAGAAAGAGTCTGTACCGAACAAAACACTCTTGGGATCATTGATCTTTTGTTGCAGCAAAGCATGTCTTGGGGCCTCACCCTGGCGCAACGAGCGAATACCAAGCTCCTTCTCAAGTCGAGGGGAAAGCTCTTGATAAAGATACCGCAACAGGTGAAAGGAGGTACACAACACAAAAGCTCGCCCCTCCGAGATACGCAAAGCCTCCATAATCACATCACAGATCGCCATCTCGAACGAAGCTTCATAAGGGGCCGGGATATTGGTAGGAATCCCGATAAGTGACTGCTCTCCATACGCAAAAGGAGAAGAGTACATCGCATCTTGAACCCGCTGGTCAGGCAAGCCATCGATCCCCAATCGGTTCGCAAAATAACCAAAATTTTTCTTGTCTGTAGCGAGGGTGGCCGAAGTAAAAACAACGCCGGGAAATCGTTCATACATCATCTGATGCATCGACGGACCAACTTCCAATGGTGCTGTTTGCAATTTGATCTGACCTTGATCACGATGATTGATCTCAAACCAACGCACCAAGTCGTCTCGTTGGGAGGGTTGGTCATCCTCTTTGGGCTTGAAAAAGTGATCAAGAGTACTCGCAGCTCCGCTCAGTCGAGACACAGCACCTTCCATATCCATGAGAGGGCCGGAGAATTTACGAGCCTGCCGACTTGTTGCATCTTCGAGGCGACGGAGCATCCGAGACATCTCATGAACCAATCCTCGAAGCTCATCAGCCCAATCTTGCCCTAGCTCCTGTAGCCCCTTCCAAGGCCCTCGCTGAATAAAAGACTCTGTCACTCGAACCTTTTGAATGCTCCCCTCCTCTTGTGTTTCACCTCCTGTGATGATCTTGAACATCTGCTCCGAAAACCATCCTGCTCGCTGCCGCTGACGACGAACCGTTGGAAGAATGGTCTCTAGAATCTGTTGACGCAAAACGTCAGAGAGGCGAACAGATTGGTGAGCGTGCAACAGCATAGCGGCCACCTGCAGCAACAAACCTCCTTCCTGACGCCGACGGGTCGTTCGATACAAGATCCCCAACGCCCGCAACACACCCAACTTTGTGATCTGACTCCCGAGGAAAGAGCTGGCAGCATCTTCGACATTGTGTGCCTCGTCCATCACAACGCGATGATAGGGAGGTAACAAGGCGGCGGCATGGTAATTGTTGGACGCCTCTCGCAACGAAAGATCCGCAAACAAGATGTGATGATTGGTGATCAAGACATCAGCCTTCGCCTGGCTGCGACGAGCGATATAATAAAAACAACTGCGATAAAATTCACAGCGATTGCGCTGGCAGGAGTCGGAATCCGTGGCAATGGTAGACCACACCGCCTCCTTCGGCATCATGGTAAGCTCAGCCTTATCTCCAGTTGTCGTCTGGTTGGCCCACTGCACCAAGAGCTGTAAGTCTTCACGCTCTTCTTCAGGAAACAACTGTGGATCTGCCGAGTGTTGCTCAAGCTTCCGCAGACACATGTAGTTGCGCCGCCCCTTAACCAAGACAGCCTCAAAAGGCTCGTCTAAAACTCTCTGCAAAAAGGGGATATCTTTCTCATAGATCTGTTGCTGCAAATTGATGGTGTTGGTTGAGACAAGCACCCGCTTACGGTTGCGTCGCGCCCAATAGATGCTTGGGATCAGGTATGCGAGACTCTTGCCTGTGCCTGTTCCAGCCTCCACCATAAGGACCTCCTCCTGGTTAAACGACTGAACAACACTGCGCAGCATGCCAACCTGCTGTTTGCGTTCTTCATACCCTTCCAGAGTCTGGGCCAAAGGACCTTCCGGTCCGAGAACACGGACCATCTCCTCTTCGCTCAAGAGGACAGAAGGTTCTTCTTCTCGAAAGGGCTCAACCAGGGCATAGACTTCAGAAACATCATTGTTGACAATGAAAAAACCGACTCCTTTTCCATCAAATCGATGAGCGATGTCTTCATCTGCCGAGGAAGGTAAAAGATGCCCTGTGGGATGGTTGTGAATCACCACATCGCCGTACTGAGGGACAGAAAAGAGGACGAGCACAGAGCGCGGTCCTCCACGGCAGACAACTTTGACCTGGTGAATGCAACCCTTATCGTTCGGTCTGCCTACAAAGAAGACTTCGTTGCCACCTGCATCAGCGATGGCACTTCGCATTTTTTCACAAGCTTCTGCGGAAATATATTGCTCTATCGATGGCACACAAGTAGTCTCCCAAAGGTTCCGACATTCCAGGAATGAAGATGAAGAAAGCTCAGAAGCTGTACGATAGAGAAGGGGCTCAAGGATGTCAACAGAGAAGCGCAGCCAACACATCATAGAGAGAAGTAGCTACTTGATCAAAGAGGCAGATCATGAGATATTGCCTCGGAGAATAGGGGATGGTCCTCTGAGAATGGCATGTTGCCTTCAAGACCACACCAGGAAGTTTTATTGGAATCGTACGGATTGTGGAGTCCTCCCATGAGATTGATGACCCGTTTTGTGCCTGTTTTTCTGTTGGCGTTCGCCATAATTATCACCAACTGTTCAAAAGAAGGCCAAGATTGCAGTGAGGGCAAAGCCTGTCCCACAGGCCAAACCTGCACAAATGGCAAGTGCAAAGCAGACAACGCCAACGCAAACACAAACGGCACAGACGGTGGGACGACCGATGAGCCCCCCCCCAAGCCTTGCACCAAAGACTCAGAGTGTGACTCTGGCAATATCTGCCAAAAGACAAAATGTACACCATTACCGAGCACCTGTACCAAAGATACAGAGTGTGGCACAGAGCTAGTCTGCGATCCCAAAAATAAGAAATGCGAACGCAAACGCTGCCGCTTTGACGAAGCATGTCCCAAGAACCAGGCTTGCGACAACAAGCTCGGTCGTTGCCTGCCTGCCAAGACTTGCACCAAGACGAGCGAATGCCCAAAGAACTGGGTTTGCAACACCTGTCGTAAGGTATGCACCATCTCTCTCAATTCCGGTCGATGCTCCGAGGACTTCAACTGTGTCAAACAAGGTGGCGCGGAGTTGGCATGGTGTGACAAGTGTATCAATGAGTGTCGGCCACGCTTGAAAGTATGTGAACCTTGTACCAAAGACGACGAATGTGGCGACGCTTCTGACCATTGTCTTCCCGACATCTTGAACCCTCAAAGTGGTAAGAAGTTCTGTGGTCGAGCCTGTTACCAAAATACCTTTTGCCCTCCTGGCTTCAAATGCCAAAAGTACGACAAATTAAAAAACCAGTTCCAATGTATTCCAGCCTCAGGCAACTGCAGCAAGCCGGGCGAATGCGAGAACAATGGCGACTGTGCGGCAAAGAACAAGATCTGCGACTCTCGCAGCAAACTCTGTGTCAAAGGTTGCAAGGTCAATGAAAACTGCCCCATCAAAAAAGCGGGTCCATGCAAAACCAAGTCGGATTGTTCCAACTCACGCGCCATATGTGACCAGGGAGTTTGTACCATTCAGTTGACGTGCTGCCGTGGACAATGCGCAGCTCCCTGTAACAGCGACAGCGAATGTGAACGCAACGAAACTTGTGACAAGGGCTGTTGCAAGGTGGACAACGAGTGTCAAAACAGTCGAGACTGCCCAAAAGCGCATTACTGTGACACCACAACCAAACTCTGTACTCCCGGCTGCCAAGTGCCCAACGATTGCGGCTTACCCGATCCACAAAAGCAACGTTGTCGCTTCAAGTGTACCAACAACAAGTGTGAAGAAGACTGCAAATGTCGCAACCCACACCTGGATTGTCCAGCCATTCGCTTCTGTCCAAAAAATCAAACGGATCCCAATGCCCCTTGCCGCAAGCCGATCGGTCCTGTATGCAAGAGTTGTAGTGCGGACACAGATTGTGGTTGCAAGCCGGGTGATGACTGTAAGTTTATATGTACTCGGAAAGCCTGTAGCGCAGACGGTGACTGCAAAACAATGCCAGGAGGCGCAAACTCCTGCTACAACGGAAGATGTTCGACAAAGAAAGTATGTCGAACCACCTCAGATTGTCCTCCAGGTGAGAAATGCGAGAATGGCAAGTGTGCCGAAAATTGCAACAACCGTTGTGTTCCGGTATCACAAACACAAAAGCGCTGCTTTACAGGCTGTGATCCTCTGGGCGATGGAAGCGAGTGCCCATCACGCTTGAGTTGTCTTGAATTGCTTCCACAATCAGGCTCAGGTCCCAAATGCCTGGGAGCCAAAACACGTTGTAAGAGCAACAGTGACTGTAGTGGCAAGCAACCTCGCTGTGGTGAAGATGGATACTGTTCAGCTTGTGCCAAAGGAAAGCTCTGTCGCAACCTCGACCCACGTGATCCAACCAACTTGATTTGTATCGATGCTCCTCCCACAGTCTGCGGCGTATTTGGAGGTGACCTCTGCACAGACGGCGGATTCTAAACATTATCACCCCTATCACCCCTAGGGTTGAGACTGCGGGTCGGTCCACCTGGAGGCTTATGCAAGTCTATCGACCCCGCTTCCTATCACACCCGACTTTTAGCCTGAATCAAAAGTGGATAGAACTTCCCCTTCCCTTCTTCCGTAACACCCCTGACTCTTTGGCACAGAAAGAAGAAGTTCGCGCGAGCAACGAGCCTTTCGCAATCGTACTGTCCAATGATTCGTCATGGTTGGGGTGTACTACAACCCTATTCAACTCCTCGATCATCGAGCGACACAGAAGATGAAAACCATGTTCGTAGCCAAACATCAAACATTATCCCAAACCGTGTTATCTGGATGGGTAGCGCTCTGTCTGAGCTGTCTCTTTTTGTCAGGTTGTGATCGTTCAGGAAAGCGACTGGTAGAGAAGCCTGTCTCTAACCCTTTGGTTCAAAAAAAGCCCAAGATCGTGAAGGGTCACTTGTTGGCTGGGTCCAAGAAGGCGTTGTTGCGCTCTGCCCAACTCAGCCCTGCCGATGCCACCTACATCCTCAAAGGCTTTCTTTACAAAGCCACCGCGAGCTACCGACTGACACGCGGCAGGCGTGTGGTCAAGCTCAAAGAGAAGCTCCGTCTGGCCCAAGGAGCCAAAGGAGACTTTCATCTGACCTTGACCAACAGCCGCAACAAAGGCTACGAAGTGATTTGGACCAACAAGGTCTTATACCAACGGATGAGATATCGTCCGTACCGCATAACATCACACAACACAGCAGACGCATTTCGCTGGCAACAGCGAAGCTTTGGACGTTGGCGATCGATTGTTGAGATCTTTGGTTCTCAACTGGCCCTATCACGCATGGGCACAGGGCGACAGATGGGTCGGAATTGCAATCGCTACCAGATCACCCTCTACCGCGATCCACAAAAGCCCCTCAAACTGAAGAAAGGTACGGCCTGGAAAGGTCCAGTGCCCGACCTCACACGGGGAGCTGCTGCCAAAAAAGCTCGAACACCACTCGCTGCACAAGGAGAGCTATGCGTAGACGAAGCCACAGGGCTTCCTCTCAAAGTATCCTTCCAAGGACGGTATCGCATTGGCACATTAAAAGATGTAGCGGTAGCATCCATTCGACTGTACGCCGAATTTATCACCCGGCGCGATGTAGCCCTGGCTCCTCCCGAAAAGGTAGTGGAAGTCAAACGCGAAATAGACGCACACGATGCATTTGCCCGTAAAAAACCAACTTTTATGCTACCTCCACCCTCTGCCGAAGACCTTAAACGTAAACGACGACGCAGACGACGTAGACAACGTAGACAACGTAGACGACGTAGACGACGCAGATGACGCAGGAGAAGCATACAAAAACAAGATGTCAAAAGACAGACAAAGGTCCCTTCATCCCGAAGAGGTTGGTCGCATCGACCGACATACCATCAACAGATAAGGATTGGAACTCTCAATGGAATCATTGGCCGTGACTCAACAACCCAACATTCAAAATGAATCAGCAGAACCCATCGGAATCCGCATGGCCCATTGGGCTGCTGAGAAAAAAGCTCTCAACTTGCGACTTTACGATGTTGCAGAGCATTGCTCTTATGCCAGCCATGTTCTGATTTGTAGTGGAACCTCGGATCGACATGTTGTTGCGATTGCAGAGTTTCTTCGGGAACAATGCAAAAAACAAGGTTATCTTGCCTTGGGCGTTGAAGGACTCCAGCAAGGTCAATGGGTGCTTCTCGACTTTGGCGACGCCATCGCACACGTTTTCTATGAACCCGTCCGCGACTATTACGATCTCGACCGCATGTGGAGCCACACCACGATGGTATCTATCCCCGGCGTAACGGCAGGGACAGAGTCCGTCGAACTCCACGAGGATGACG
>JALTMC010000087.1 GCA_027005175.1 Myxococcales bacterium | reverse complement strand
GTCTGTAACCCAGATGCTTCAAATGATCTCCAAGATCATGCAAAACCAGCACAACGTCGCTATGGCTGTGATCAATAACTTGCCCTCACGCTAATCCTAGCTGGTTCGGCAACGTCCCTCAAAAAGCTTCTGTCTCCAAGACGGGAGCTTTTTTTGTTTTAGAACCACATGTGACCTACACACCTCAAAAGTACCTCAAACGCACCCCAAAAGTACCCCAAACGCACCTCAAAGTACCCCGCACTGAAAGTATGGGGTTATTCGTATGGGGTTATTCGTATGGGGTTATTCGTATGGGGTTATTCGTATGGGGTTATTCGTATGGGGTTGCTTGGTCTTTCAACATCGTTGTGCTGGTGAAGTACCCTGAAGGTTGTTCTGCTATGGATGCAATAGGATTAGACGTTGAAGAGGAAGTTGATCACATCTCCATCTTGGACCACATAGGTTTTGCCTTCGATTCGCATCTTGCCTTTTTCTTTGGCTCCTTGTGCTCCTGAGCAGGCGATGAAGTCCTCGTATCCGATGACTTCGGCGCGGATGAAGCCACGCTCAAAGTCTGTGTGGATGACACCGGCAGCTTTGGGGGCAGTGTCTCCAACGGAGATGGTCCAGGCACGAACTTCTTTGACGCCAGCTGTAAAGTATTGTTGTAGGCCGAGAAGTTCATATCCCGCTCGGATCACACGATCGAGTCCAGGTTCTGTCATATTCATCTCTGTCAGGAATTCAAGCTTATCTTCTGCTTCGAGCTGGGAGATATCTGCTTCGATCGCTGCGCAAATGGGGAGAACCATCGCATTTTCTTGTTTGGCATAGGTTCGAACTTGTTCAAGGTGTGGGTTGTTTTCAAATCCATCTTCCGAGACATTGGCAACATACAATGTGGGTTTGGCAGTGAGTAAGTGGAGGCTATAGAGTTGAGCTAGCTCTGCCTCGTCGAGCCCCATCATGCGAATTCCGATTCCTTCATCCAGGCGGTCACGAACACTCTCCAGCAAGGCGTGGTGCTTGCGTGCTGCTTTGTCGCCTGCTTTGATCAGACGTTGGTTGCGTTGGATCGCACGCTCTACAGCTTCCATATCGGCCAATGCCAACTCTGTGTTAATGACTTCAATGTCACTACAAGGATCGATCTTGTTGGCAACATGGATTACATCATCGTCTTCAAAGCAGCGCACGACATGAACAATCGCATTCGTTTCTCGGATATTTCCCAGAAACTGATTGCCCAAACCTTCTCCTTTGGAGGCTCCTTTCACCAGACCTGCGATATCCACAAATTCCATAACGGTAGGGACGATCCGTTGTGGATTCACGATCTTGGCCAGCTCTTCAAGTCGGGGGTCAGGCACTTGTACCACACCTTTGTTGGGCTCGATCGTACAGAAAGGGTAGTTCTCTGATGCGATCTCCGCTTCGGTTAATGCATTAAACAAGGTTGACTTACCAACATTGGGCAAACCCACGATTCCACACTTAAATCCCATTCTCCCAGACTCCTACAATTCATACGATGCTTTGAATACACTTTGAGTTTCTTCTCTCTATGAAGTGGCCCCTCCATATCATCTTGAAAGCCTTGTTTCAATGGCTGAACGGAATGTTTGACTGTATGTTGTTGAAAGTAAGGTTGTTTTTGTGTTTCTGCCTTTTTTTGTAAAAAAAATGGAAACCATTTTGACAAGGTTCCGATAATCTACAGTGTAAGCAACAAAGCAAGATTACATCCCACAAAGGGATGAACAGATACTATCCAAAACTCAAAACTTCAGGAGAGAGCAATGTTTGGAATCGGAACCGTCGGTCGTATGTTTGGTTTTGACATGGGAAACACCGTCAACAACGTAACCTCTAAGCTTTTTGGCAACAGCATTGCAGGAAAAGGATTGGGTGCGGTAGCAGGT
>JALTMC010000086.1 GCA_027005175.1 Myxococcales bacterium | reverse complement strand
ACAAGGCTCCGTATGCCAATGAGGCAGAATGTACGTCAGAAGCTTGAATAAAAAGGAATTTTATGATACACAGGAGCCAGTTATCTCGATCACCTTCGTGGATGAGGAGGTGCTCCAGACATTAAAAGTGGAGTTAGAGCCATGGTACTACCATCGTCTAAAAAAGAGCGATACACCTACGCAGACTATCTCCAGTGGCCCGATGATGAACGCTGGGAGTTGTTCGAGGGTGTTCCCTACAGTATGAGTCCAGGACCGTCACGGATTCATCAAGAAGTAACCGTAGAGCTAACGCGACAGATCAGCAACTTTCTGCTGGATCAAGATTGCAAGGTGTATGTTGCACCCTTTGATGTTCGCCTGCCTGAACAAGATGAGGCCGATGAATCGGTGCAAACAGTGGTACAGCCAGATATTGTTGTGGTCTGCGATGAGAGCAAGCTCGATGAGCAAGGATGTCGAGGCGCTCCCGACTTTGTGATTGAGGTGCTCTCTCCGGGCACTGCTGCCCGTGACCTGCTCCACAAATCAGCCCTCTATGAAAAGCACGGTGTGCGAGAATACTGGGCTGTCCATCCGGTGGACCATATCGTCTACATCCAGCTCCTCCGAGAAGATAGCACCTTTGGTGAGCGGGAACTGCGGGAGGGAAGAGGCGAGCTGCAGGTCCATACCCTGCCGGGATTAAGCATCGAACTCAACCGGGTATTTGGCATCAAAGATGCCCCCACCTGAAGCCGACATTGAAGTCTGAAAACAAGCCGTCTACTCTATGTAAATCCTGGTTGCTCCTGCCAGGGGGTGTTTCTCCTGTTGCATGCGAAGCAAACGTTCAAAATAGTTTAAGATCCTGTCACACTCCATCATCACCTTTCCCTCGTTCAAGAACTCAATCATCTCATATTTGAATCGAGTACAACGCCGGATCTTTCCGCAAACAATGGTAGCGGGCTCAATGCACTCGTTGTGTTGAAAGTGGTAAAACGCTTTATCCCAATCTCGAGCCACTGACAAGAACTCTTCGAGAGAGTGTTGTTCCTGGAGCACTTTGAACAAATGAGCCACATCACCCTCATCAACCATGTCATAAGCAAGCTCAAACTGTTCTCGCAAATAATCCATCAATCCCTTCTGCAAGTAGTGTTCTTGAAGCGTCCAGACCAGAAAGTCCTCTTCCTCTCGATAATCGTATAAAGAAAGGTTGATAGTTTCTGATAGATAATCTGCTCCATTTTTTGCGCTTATCTTTGCTTTGTCTGTTTTTATTGTAACGCAAATACCAACGCGTAAATAAGTTCCCATACGCATAACTCCATGTGTTTGATGTTTGTTTGAATGGTATCGTAAACCTGCATCACAACCTGGCACTGTTTCACTTCGGAACAAAGCCTCTCGTTTGAGAAAGATATACCTATACACATGTCAGAATGTGACATATGTATCTTGCTGAATGGTGGAGGAATTCAGTTTGATGACCAGGGGGGAACAAATGACTGAAAAACTACTACGGGCTTCTTACAGTGTTTGAGTAAAAACATGCTATAACTTAGATATTATTATGAAAATAAAATGGACGTGACCATGAATAACCTCCTTTGGTGTGCAAGTCTACACAGGTTCCTCGTGGGGCTGAACTCAAATGCCAGGCCCCTTGGGCTCAAATTCGGGAAGCTCTTCTTGCTCTCCAGGCCACCCATTTTCAGACAAAAGTTTTTAATTTCTACCAGCGAAATGAACCTACTTCAGAAGTGAAGAAGATCTTCGAGAACCTCGGAATCCCCCTTCCCAAGAAGGTATTAGAACTCAAAGAACGCAAATAACCGCATTTTTAGAGCGCAATTATCGTAGGTAAACGCCGTTTTTTGTAGGGTGCCGTAGTGCGTTGAAGTCTATCCCTATTCAGCGATGT
>JALTMC010000085.1:4106-7890 GCA_027005175.1 Myxococcales bacterium | reverse complement strand
GACGGAGGCGACACGAAACTGATCCAGCTGACGTGAGATCAGATTGCGGAAGAATACTCGGGGGTCTGAGCGACTTTGCATTAGCTGATCCATCTCCCGGTACACGCCGCGATAGCGTGCGGCGATTTTCTGATAGCTGCCAAGAGCACTACCAAACATCTTGTTCTGCCCTTTTTTTTCAAAGGGGGCAAGTTGAAGCTGAAGATGTCCTTGTAGGAGTTGGGCATTGGGATAGAAGGGACTTTGGGGCAAAAATGCCAGCAAAATCCCTAAGGTTTGCAAGGCTCTTTGGTATTCTCTACGCTTGAGGTGCTTTTTCTTGAATTTTTGGCCTCGGCGAATATAACACCAACATGTTTCATACAGGGCCTGATCAAAGACATGGGAGCGGCGATCAATGCGTCTATAAAAGCGCAGGGCTTTGTTGGTTAATCCTCGTTCAAGGTGCAAACGACCGAGAGAGAGCAGCACCACGTCACGAAGCTTGGACTCTCCTTTCGAGGGAAGTATCCGCAAGGCACTGGTTAAACGTGTGATGGCTTCCGGGACACTTTGGGCTTTTGACTTTGTTTGCAAGGCGATGACGGCCAGGAAATACTGGGCTCGTGCACCGTAAGCATTGTTGGAAGCGATCTGATTAAACAACTGTTGGGCCTGGAGAAAGTGACCCTGGTTGTAAATCGTTTTGGCTCGCAAATAGAAGATCTTGTCACGCAGACGCCCGGCAGGTAGCTGGGTGCCTGCCCGAAAATACTGGTTGATCCATTTGTATCTCTTGGTTTTTGTCGCGATCTCCATTAGCCGAACCAGTGCCTTATCACTGTGCTTGCGACGATACTTTACCAAGAGTTTGTAGTATTTCACTGCCCCTGTGAAGTTGCGGTTTCGAAACAGAGATTCTGCCAAGTAGTAGACTGCGTCAAACCAGGGGAGCTGGCCTCGGTAGCGCGGGTTCTCTACAGCGTCGAGCAATACGATACTGGCGCGTAAGTAATCTTTGAGCAAGAAATTGATCTGCCCGTCTGACAAGCGTTTGGATAGGCTGACTCGGCCAATGGAACGAAATTGCTGGTATGTTTTGTCGAGAAAACGGAGGTGCAGAGCCAGCTTTCGCATACTCTCTGTCATGGTGCGTAGCTCGCCGCTGATACTCGCAGCGTGCGTTTGGAAAGGTCCACCCAAGAATAAGAGAGTGATCAGGCTGATCCACAGCCAGCGATCCCATCGGAGCACCGGCTTGCCTTTGATTCGGTCAAAAACCTCACCCTGAATGAAGCCTTCAGGCTTCATCCCACGCTCTGCTTTCGCTTCACGATCATATTGGGCTTGCACAAAATCTATCATTCCTACCTGCCTTTATCCTCTCTCAAACGAGCCGCAAGAGAGGTCCTCATTCAGAAGACAACAACAGAGGTGTTTCTGTTCCCAACAAGCGGTGGAGCACAGCCTCTGTGTTTGAGCGATTGGTTACTTTTTCTTCAATACATTTTGCAACTTCTTCCGGCGTACAAGGAGCTTGCGAACTTTCACCTTGTAGCGAACTTTGATTCGTTGTCGCAATGGGTATGTCCAGTTGCGTTGGAACGGTTGGACCTTGATCTCAACCGCTTTACCCTCTTGTATGGTGAAGGCGTAGGATGTTCGAATGCGCAGCCGGTATCCTCGAAGGTAGGAGAAGATTCCAAAGCCATTCCCTCGATATTTTAACTCGATGCTCAATCGGTGTGGGCCTGGACGGATACTCCCTTGAAACAACATAAAGGTTCGCTTTTTGTTTAAACTCCCATTTTGATCACTGCGTGAAAAAATGGGAGTGCCATCAATAGAGTAAGCTGCTGACATCAAATAGAAAGAACTTCCGATCTGGTCATTGTGGGTGATCTTCAACTTTGAGGTTGAGATCACACCATGAAGCAGGGTCTCCTGAAGCAATAAGAGTTGAGCCTTACTGCGAAAAACCTTCTCCTTCAGACTGTTGACCTTCTCTTCGACCGTGATCAGGGTGAAGCGGTGCCGGTCTGATGCTTTGGCCGTCAGAGCTGTATTTCCTGTGCCACTGGGAACGGCAGGCTTCGCACGGCGAACAGCAGGCTTTGCGACAGCCTTGATCTTTGCTTTGATCTTCACCTTTGTGACAGGGGCAGATTTTATCTTTCCTTTTGTTCCTTGGGATATCGCAAGTCCAGGAGTCCCTAAGAAAGCCAACAGTATGGCTATTCGCAGGGTGGAGTTCCGCAAGAAATCTGTCTTCATACCCAATGCTCCTTCACGCCGAACGCGCTGATTTATCAGCTGTACACACCACGACCGACTGCAAAGTACGATCACGAATGTTTGTCAATTCTCCAAAAGATCACACACCCTATCTTCTGTGTCGGATGTTAAGTCTTGGGGAGTTATAGTTTTTTTGGGAGGCAAACGCAATATCAAACCGTCTACTTTGTTTGCATCCACCCAATATACCATACAGAGGGCCAAGGTTCACACTCTTCTCATCGTATGATCTTTATATTTTTGAGCGGGGCACTTCTCACTCGAAGGAAAAAACTTTGCAAGTTGGAATTGACAGAGTTGCCAACCGAGCGTAACCTGTAGCAGAATTTATGGCTTCTAAGGTGTTAATGACCATGCAACTCTTTTTGTTCTTATTGATCGCAATCTTTCTATTCTTCCTTCTCATCTCCTTCTTAACCCCTCCCAGTCAAGTGGAAGAGGAAGAGATCGAGTTTTGGGAGCCGACGGAGCTGCGTCTTGAGAATTTGTTACAGGGAACATTGGATCCTCACCCCCATGTTCGAGAGACCTGTCACAATCAAATTCTCTCGATGGGACCGGGTGTGATCACTCGATTAATCAATGCTTTGTCGCAAGAACTTTGCTTCTCACAACCCAATGAAATCTGGTGTGAGCGAGTGGAAGCTTTGTTGCAAGATTTCGGTTTACAGAGCATCCCTGCTTTAATGTCTTGGTTGCGAGAAGAGGGTGAGCATCCCGCTGTGGTCTCTTCCGTTCACCGAATCCTTTTGGCGTATGGAACTCCCGCGCTGCGGTTGCTGATGGAGTCTCTCGACCCCTCTCTTTTGTTGCCGTTAGCGCCGACCTTTCGTTCTTGGGGTCCTGCTTCAGCCAAGAGGGTGCTGAAGAAGTTTAAAGAGGAGCCCCGACGAAAGTTATGGCAACAATTGTTGCTTGAGTTGCAAGATGATGCAGCTCCTGGCTTGTTGAAAGCTGTGGAACACTGGGAGGGAGATGCCCAACATCAAGCCTTTTTTGTGTTGGCTCGGCTGGCTCCTCCGGAAGCACAGCTGATCTTTGTCAACGCTCTTCATGACACTGATATTCACAAACGTATGGCATCTGTCCGGGCGATCGAGAGGATCAATGAGCCTGCGTTGTGGGAGGTGCTGCTTCCATTGCTAGAGGATCCCGCCGAAGAGGTTCGTGCATTAGCGATTCAAGTTCTTGCGAAGTTAGGCGGGAAACAAAGTATTTGTGCCCTACAGGATTTTTGGTCGAAGATCCGCAATCTCCCAGAGCGGCTACACGAAGCTCTACTGACCTCTGTCATTCTTGCTCAGATGGGGGACCCTGTACCCATCGATATGATCGAGCGAGGCCTTCAGTCAAGTACGATCTCTCGACAGCGCCTCGCGCTTCAGTTGTTGTCTTTTCTTCCCCCGGAAGATCAGGAAGAGTATCTTCTCCCCTTGTTAGACCATCCTGCTGAGTCCATCGTCTCTGAAGCGATTCGCTTGTTGCTGGAACTGGAGTCCAACTTTGTTTT
>JALTMC010000085.1:1794-4096 GCA_027005175.1 Myxococcales bacterium | reverse complement strand
GTATTATGCAGCGAGCTACCCATCTACCCCAAGGTCATCGTCATTACCGAATTATCGAAGAGGCCATGATGCGATCGAGTGGATGGGCCGTGGTGTATCTTTGCCAGGTCTTGCAAGATCCACAACGAGAGCCGCAGATTCATAGCCTTGCCCTCAAATCCATTTTATTTTCGGGTGACCACAGAGCTTTAGAGCCAGCACTGACCACGCTTCAAAGTGTAGAAGATCCTGAGCTAGAGTGGGGAGTCACACCACAAGACCTCTACTTGTTTTTGCGTCGCCTGGCCCACTCTCACAACACCGAACCCACACTGCAAAAATTTCTGGAGAATTACCCTGAGTCCCCGATGGTTCCCGCGCTTCGTCTTTTTCTCGAACAACACCAGGGTGATCTGAATCTGTAACGATTCGCAGATCTTTTTCCTTCGCTCTCGAAAGGAGTCTGCATCCAGGCAACTAAGGGGCCGTCCAGAAAGAAAGTCGTTGATTTGCGCTTCGATTCGCCGCCCTGGCAAGGCTCTCCGACGAGAGAATAGCTTGCTATTCCAAGGAGGTGGAGCGCAGCCAGGGTGGATGAAGCGGAGATGCAAACGGTATCGGTTCTTTTTGGACGGACCCTAACATTAAGCAAGCCTCCAACTATTTGCAGATCTTTTTCATTCGCTCTCGAAAGAGTGTTTGGTCTTTGCCTGGGAGGCAGGAATCCCACTTTCTGAGTTTTTGTCCGAGTTTACAAGCTTCAGGCCAGGTCGCTTGACTGTACTTTGTGCTGATGCTTCGCCAGTAAGAGAACTCCACACGATAATGGATCGAGCGGCAATTTCCCCCAGAGATCTCTGCTTTTGTGTTGGACACTGTGTATTCTTTGGGTGAGGTGTACATATAGGCTCGGAGGTTGAGATTGTTTTTTTGTTTAAGTTCGTAGAGCTTGGTTAGAAACGTTGCGTCTTGAATCTGTTGTTGCTGCTGCTTGATGTTCACACGGCAGGGATGAGCAGGATCGCTGGGGTCTACAACAACAAAGGCTTTGCCACGGACTTTGAGCAGGTAGGGGGTGCCTCCCAAGAGGTGATCGAGAAAGCGAGAGGCCCATCGGGCCTTGAGTCTTTGCTCTTTGATGTATCGGAGCGTGTTCCACATTCCTCGTAGAGAGCGCTCTTGCGTTGGAAGATGGGAGTTTTTGCACGTTGGAAGATGCACACACCCCGATATTCCGAATGTTCCAAACACAAACAAGCACAGGATACCGAAAGATGCCCATGGATAGGATACAGTTCGGCAGGGCTTCATAGCCATCTCACTAGCCAGACATCCCCGACCTGAGCCGGGAGGGGAGGCCAAAAAGGGTGAAAAAGAATAGAAAGAATAGAAAGAATCGTGTGGTGAGGGCATTTCTTGCTCTGTGGAGAGTGTCTTCTCCCCTGAACAGCGATCGGAACGGCTTCGTTGAGATTCAACGAGTCACGGTCTTCTCACCCACAAAAACCTATTCTCAGAAGACCCTGACGGAAGTCAGAGGTCGCTGACATCCTTCTTTACACTTTTTTTGTTATCTTTGAAAGGTGGGGTGTTGAAGAAGAAGGTGGGCCTGTGAAGTGTATTCTTTCAGGTCTGAGAGTTGCTCCAAACACGCTCGGGTTTGTCGGTATTGGTGGCGGATGCGATCGACTTCTTGCCCAATTTCACGACGTTCCAGACGTTCCAGGTAAGCTTGTCGAATTGTGTAGCTGGCCTCCTCCAGTTGATCATTCAGTTGATCATGAGTCTCCTGAATTTGTTGGAGGAATGTGAGAGGCAAGAACGTACTGAGTTTGTTGAAGTGGTGCTCCATCTTGTGGCGAAGCAGCCAGCCCGTGGCTCTTCCCGCTGAAGATGGTTGGCTACTCAGATCGTGCCCCAGGTACTCTTCTAGCTCTGCCCGAATATCGATTCGTGCATCGTTACTATCTCTGCGATGGTAGATGTCACTGTACTCATAGAAGAAAACACGATTGAGGTTGCGTGCGACCAGTTGAAGATCGCGCTCAAGTTGTCGCATCAATGTTTGAAAGGCTTTGACAATC
This sequence comes from Myxococcales bacterium, assembly GCA_027005175.1. Taxonomy (GTDB): domain Bacteria; phylum Myxococcota_C; class UBA6777; order UBA6777; family UBA6777; genus M3003. Next base: position 2,033 of record JALTMC010000085.1, on the reverse strand, counting down.
GTGCGGCCTTCCGGTGCTGTTCCAAACGCTCGCTCAATCAGCGACATCAAACCCAAATCGTCAAACAAAAACTGTTGATATCGATCGATCGTCTGGTGACTCACAGCACCACAAAACTGCTCCAACTCCGCGTCCAGGTGTTGCACTGCTTTTTGGAACAAGTAACGAAAGCTCTCCCATGGAATGGGAGAGCTTTCGTTACTTGTTCCAAAAAGCAGTGCAACACCTGGACGCGGAGT
>JALTMC010000085.1:0-1784 GCA_027005175.1 Myxococcales bacterium | reverse complement strand
CCTTTTTGGAGTAGTTGATGAGTGAGAAGTTGCTGTTGGAGTTGTTCTGGATCTTGGGTCTCGAACTGTTGAGAAACTGTCATATACAGTGAGTCGCCCAATCCAGAGAGATCGCGAGGCAAGATGGTGTCTTGAAGAAGTTTTTGCAAGAACGACGGGAGGTCCACACGGATCTTCTGTCGAAGTAATCGCAATTGACGGTCAAAATCATTGCGGCATTGCTCCATAAACTGGCTCTCATCATCCTCCAGTTGGCCCACAGGGGGAAGTTCTAGCGATGCTGCCTGATGAATGCGACTTACGAGATTGTCGATCAGGCGCAAAGCATCTGTGAGGTGCAAATACTCTTTGTAGGTCGCCAGGTAATACTGCATAGAATCACGCAAAGCCGGAACATTTCCATCCACTTGAATTCGGCTTGTGATCGCAAAGAGATTGTCTCCAGAAGGTAAAACACAATCCTCTAAGTCTGCTTTGAGATGTTTGAGTTCTTTGGCTTGAGCCTTGATCTGGAGAGCCAACTCTTCTGGCTCCATCGATTCTGTTGTGGAACCAATGCGACCATCAACAATGAACATCTTTCGACGATCGATCCCAAAACGATCAGCGACTTTTTGGATCGTTTTACCAACAGCCAACATCTCATCTGCATTGTGACGTTCCAACTTCCCCCAGCGACTCACAACCAGGAATACACGTCGTGCAAAGGTTTCCCCCCAAACCTTTCGGTAGATCTGGAACAATCGATCTTCGCCAGCGCGGAAGGGGGACAGGCTATCCATCACATGCACTACAGCGTCACACTCGCGTTTACCGTTTTTTGGATTTCCCCGTAGAGCTGCCACAGTGATCTCTTCGTCGCGTGGATCGGGTGATCCGAGCCCCGGTAGATCGATGAGCTGACTACCTTCTGCCAACATTGGGTGGTTCATTGAGATCTGTACTTCGCGAACAAGGGGAGCTACCGAGTTCTCCGATTTGGTTGTGTAGGTGTTGAGGGTTTTTCGGGTGAGGGGCTCAACCATAACACCTTGTTGGAGCAGGTGATGATGGTTGATATAAGCGACGATCAGATCATAAAAACTATCGAGACTGCGGATCCGATCGTTCCATTCTGCGGCTTCGAGCTGCTCTCGCAAGAATTTGATGTCATCTAGCAATTCACGCAGGGAGTCACGACCATGGGGTGGGGGACCGTCTGTGGAGTTGCTGTAGAGCCATGTAAAGTCTTCGAGGTAGCGATCAAAAAGAGTTTCAAATTCGTCGTTAGAGAAGAATTGAATGCGCAGCTCTTCCTGGCCTGGGGCACAAGCCACCACACGGGTGACTGTTGATGTGGTAGGAACAGCACCGTCTTTGAGAATATGCTCCCCCAACAGAGCATTGATCAGCATGCTTTTTCCAGCGTTAAACCCACCCGCAAAACCAATCACAAAAGAGGGCTTGTGCAGGAACATCTCAACCTGTCGCAGACTCTTTAGCATCGACTCTGGATCGAGGTTTGGCAACAAATGATTCTCTGTCAGCTGCAACAATAACTGCTCAACATGGGTTGATGTGTGGCGCAACACATCTCGAAGTTGTTGCATGACAGCGTCTGTATCTTGTTCTTCCAGAGCAAGGGTGGCGGGTAGGGGGCTAGGGCTAACTTCATGGGCGGGAGCAACCTCTACATCGTCGGGAATGCGGCTCTTCTTTTTTTTGTCCGTCTTGCTTTGGCTGCTCAACACTTCAAGTTGTACAACGTCGGCATGGGTTGTGGGTTCTTTCGGGTCAGCATGGCC
>JALTMC010000084.1 GCA_027005175.1 Myxococcales bacterium | reverse complement strand
ACCCTCTTCATAACCGACATACCCTGGAGGTGCTCCAAACAAGCGAGAGACAGAGTGCTTCTCCATATATTCGGAGCAGTCGATACGAACGATATGTTCGTCATCATCGAACATAAAGTCGGCCAAGGATCGGGCGAGTTCCGTTTTACCTACACCTGTAGGTCCGAGAAACAGGAAGGAGCCCTGAGGACGGCGTTCATCCTTAAGATCTGCGCGGGAGCGGCGAATACAGTCTGCGACTTTTTCCAAAGCATCATCTTGCCCCACCACACGCTCGCGGAGGATGTCTTCCATCGACAGAAGTTTTTGTTGTTCACTTTCCAGCATCTTAGAGACAGGGATGCCAGTCCATCGAGAGACCGCACGAGCGATATCTTCTTCTGTGACTTCTTCGCGCAAAAAGGAACCCTTAACTTGCATCTCTTTAAGAGCAAGTTCTTTCAGTTCGAGTTGTCGCTCCAACTCTGGAATGGCACCGAACCGGATCTCTGACGCACGATTCAGATCTCCACGGCGCTGGGCCAACTCAAACTCGGTGCGTTGTCCATCAAGTAGCTTCTTCGTCTCACGGATCTCATCAATCGCAGAGAGTTCTCTGTTCCACTCTTCCTTCTCTGCATCCAACTCTGTTTGTACCACAGCAAGTTCTTTTTCGAGTTCCGAGAGACGAGCTTGAGACGCTTTGTCATTCTCTTTTTTGAGAGCCTGACGCTCCATCTCCATGTTGTTGAGCCGACGCTGTAACTTGTCCAGCTCTACTGGCATACTGTCACTTTCCAATCGCAATCGACTGGCAGATTCGTCGATCAGGTCGATGGCTTTGTCTGGTAGAAATCGTTCACTAATATAACGATCGCTAAGATGAGCTGCCGCCACCAAGGCCGCATCACGAATCCGAATACCATGGTGGACCTCGTACTTTTCTTTGAGGCCACGCAGAATCTGAACAGTATCTTCCACTGAGGGCTCACCCACAAGAACCGGCTGAAAGCGCCGAGCCAAGGCTGAGTCTTTTTCGATATGTTTGCGATATTCGTCGAGTGTTGTGGCACCAACACAGTGGAGTTCACCTCGCGCCAACGCGGGCTTGAGCATATTGGATGCATCCATGGCACCCTGTGCTGCACCTGCACCGACCAGGGTGTGGAGTTCGTCAATAAATAGAACAATCGGAGCCTCTGATTCGACGATCTCTTGCATCACAGCTTTCAGACGCTCTTCAAACTCGCCACGAAACTTGGTCCCTGCGATCAAAGAGCCCAGATCCAAGGCAAGCACCCGCAGTTCTTTCATGCCTTCAGGCACATCACCTTGGGCGATACGCAGCGCGATACCCTCGACCACAGCGGTTTTTCCGACACCTGGCTCACCAATCAATACCGGATTATTCTTCGTTCGTCGCGCCAAAACCTCAAGCACACGACGTAACTCTTCATCCCGACCGATCACCGGGTCCAGCTTGCCTCGCTCTGCTAACTCTGTCAGATCTCGACAGAATTTTTCCAACACCTGGTATTTGTTTTCAGCGTCTGGATCTCCCGCACGTTGAGAGCCACGAATCGATTGGATCTGTGTTAATATATTTTCGGGTCGCAACCCAAACTTATCAAACAAAGAGGCCAGCTCATCTCCGCGTCGTACCAAAGCAAGAAAGAGAAGATCCTGTCCAACGTAATCGTCTTTCAGAGCTTCTGCTTCCCGAAAGGCCTGCTCTAAGACTTTGTGTAGATTTCGCCCAAAGGGGCGATCCGTATCACCGGAAACACGAGGCATCCGTTCCAACAGCTGCTCCGCCTCACGACTCATATCACTCCGGGGAATCCCCGAACGCTGCAAGATCGCAGCAACAGGACCTGTATTATCGTCCAACAAGGCTGCCAAAAGGTGTACTGGACCGATCTCTGCATGACTTTTTCGACTACAGATCGATTGCGCCTCACCCAACGTCTCGCGACTCTTTGTCGTCAACTTTTCGATATTCATTACACTTCCCCTATAATTCGTTGCTACCCAAGATGACGCAACAATAGCGTACAAGACCAGCCCTGAATAGCATAGCTTGAAAAGCAAACCGTAACTAGTATAACTTGGAGTTAGAAGTTGAGTATTTTGGTCACGAAACCTCCCAATACTCTCCAGAGGCCCCTTCCCAGTCCAGACAGAAAATAACCACACAATCGAGTATGTCAAATAAGAAGCTCCTCTCCACTGTTCCGAATCATTCCTCGAATCCCGAACGATTCCCCGAATCCCGAGTCATCCGGAGAAAAAGTCGGTAGTGAAGAAAGATCTCGCAGAAGACGTAGTACGGGCTTCTTACAGTGTTTGAGTAAAAGCACGCTGTATTCTAGCTATTGTGATGAAAACAAATGGACATAACTATGCATTGCCTCCTTTGGTGTGCAAGCTTACGCAGGTTCATCTCCACGGATATACAGGGGATTTCGATATATCCATTTGTTTTATAGGCTGCCAGATTCCCGTAGTAAGCAGGCAACGAAAGAGCTATCCGGGAGATGCGACGAAATTTACAGTAGAATGGAGAGCCAGCGAGAAAAGAGCGATCTCTATCGTTCGGACAGGCGATGATAGCAGGCGGATTTGACTCCAAGCTCACAAGCTTTGCGGCAAGCTTCCGGTTTACCAGAGCCAGGGGTGTTGGGTTGACAAGCCTTAAGATAAGCACCTCGGGCTTGTTGAAGGCCGCGCCGAGCTGTTAATTGATAGCAAGACCCTAGCTTCAGCCATAGGTCAAACTGTCTGGGCTTGAGCCGCAAGGAGTGACGTAATGCCTGACAAGCTTCCGGCGATGGACGATATGTCATGAGTAAGAGCCCCAAGGCTCGCCAAACTTTGGGCTGTTTTGGAGCAAAGCGTGTGGCTCGTCGAAGCCACCACAACGCCTCACTGTTCCGCTGGTACTGTTGAAGTTTTTTAGCTTTCCTCAAATAGCTCCGGGCTACGCTCCGACAAGCGACGCCCATACCTAGAGAGCAGCTTCCTCGCACAGAGCCGCGTGCAACGGCACGCCCCACAAGCTTGGAGCGAATCCGACTCCAGGCCCACCATCGGCTCCACCGTGATCGGGGTAGGACATGAAGTACACCATGACAAGCTCTGTTATCACCAAGAGAGCAAGCTTTTTCATAAGCAATCCGGGCTTGTTTCTTCTGAAACTTGGCTTGCGAATCCCCCAAACATCGCCATGCTGCGGGGTCACGGGGCATTCGTTGCGTTGCACGCAAACAGGCAGCTTGTGCTTGTTTCCAGTTCTTCTTCTGTAACAACAAACGACCCCAATCCAGCCACACCACCCCACTCTCCGAAAACCGAAGCGAGAGATTGCGATACAATGTTAAAGCGTCCCGTCTCTTTCCCATAGCCTGCAAAGCATCGGCCATATAGAGTTGATTTTCAAGAACATGGGGCATTCGCTGATACAGCACTCTACAAACCAAAAGTAAGGGCTTCCATTGTTTGCGATGACGTAAGATATCCCGAAGCTGCAACAACGGCTCATTTAACTTAGGGTAACGTTTGGACCAACGCTGACAAGATCGTGCAGAGCCCGCCCGACACGCTTTACGCCACAACACCAACTGCAGGCCACGCAAAGCCTGCCTTTCAATAGCCCGATCGGCTTGTTTCCAACGTCGTCGTACAGCTCGTTTGTGTCGGACTCTGGCCGCTCTCTGCCGGGTCTTTTTGTCACCCATCATTAGGTTGCGAACCGCACGGTATACCGCTACAGTTTGGTTCCATTTCTTTGCGGTTTTGCGCCAACCTCTCTTGATAGACTCAGGAATAAGACTCGCCACCCCATTTTTAAAACGCTGCCACAACGATGGAGTTCTCTTCTGTTTCTTCCTAGCTGGAGCTTTCTCCGAACGCACTGCCGGTGATACTTCTCCCGTAACTCTCTTATCGGCATTACCGCTGGCCATCACAGGTGTATTCCACCCAAAACAGCTCCAAAGAAAGATGCCCAGCCCCCAGTACCATACGTTGTGTGTTCTCATGCTGTATCCTTCGAATATACCCACCCATGGGAATAACTTCCCATGTGTCAGGTTTGCAAAATATGGACATGGAAGAAGCCCGATGTGGGCTCTACCTCAGTGATTCACAGTACTCATCGCGAGAGCGAGCCCGGAGTTCGTTCCCAACCCCAGTTGGAATTCATGCGCGAGCCCGACCGAGCCCCTTTCGTGTGCAAGTCCGACCGAGCCCCTTTCGTGTGCAAGTCCGACCGAGCCCCTTTTGTGTGTGAGTCCAACTGAAACCCTTTTGTGTGTGAGTCCAACTGAAACCCTTTTGTGTGTGAGTCCAACTGAAACCCTTTTGTGTGTGAGTCCAACTGAAACCCTTTTGTGTGTGAGTCCAACTGAAACCCTTTCGCGTGCGGACCCAACCGAACCTCTCTTAAGATATGAATTCTTTTCTAGGATTCAAGTCTTCTTCTCTACGATCTCTTGGTTGAGTGGTTCAAATCAAAGATCCAAGATGCGGGTCCTTGGAGTCCAGCAAACAACTCACTTGTCTCTGGTGTTTTGTGCTGGATCTCCTCAAGTAGCTCCTCTAGAAACTCCCACACCACCCGAAACCTGGGGATATGTCGGAGAGTTTGGTGCCCCACCAACCAAACGTCCATCTGCATCGGTATCTCAACCTCTAACGGTACTTCCGTTAACAATGAGATCCAAGAAGCAAAGAGTTTTGGTAGCAACAGCACGCCCAACCCGGCAATCGCGGCATTCATGAGCGTATCCATATGAGTGCTTCGCAGCCTTGGCACCACACCGATATTTTGAGCAAACCAACGAGACTCCGGCAGGTGAGCCAGACTATGATCCCAAGTCAGCCAGTCTAGCTCCTTCCAATCGTTGATACAACCGAAACGCTCAAGATATACAGGACAGGCGTAGAGACCATAATCAGATTGAGCCACCCGACGAAAAACCAAGTCCCCACTGATAGGTTTCACAAAACGCAGCGCAACATCAGCCTCCCTGCGACTCAAATCAGCGAGCGCATTGCCCGCAAGAATTTCCAATCGAATCTCTGGATAACGTTGTGTCAGCACCGACAACACCGGGGCTATCAGGTTCGCACTAAAACCATCTGACATTGCCACTCGCACTATCCCTTCTAACTGATTCTCGCGCCCCTCTGCCAGTCGTAGAATTTCTATCGTTGACTGTTCTGTTAACTCAGCCTCCAATTGCAGATCCTTCGCGACCTCCGTGGGCAACAAACCACCTGGTGTTCGATCGAACAACCTCACTCCCAAAGCCCTCTCCAACCCAGCAATTCGTCGACTCACCGTAGACTGACTTAAATGTAACTTGCGACTGGCCTCGGAAAAGCTACCCTCCCGAAACACCGCCAAAAACACACGTAGATCATCCCAGTTCACCCAATACTCTCCTCCATACAAAGTCTATGCAAATAGGGGTACTCTCAACGAGTTGGAAAGGTATCGCACAGGTAGCATTCATACAAAGTCCTATTCAACTAGGGATACTCTCAACCAGATTCATCGCAACTTGTTCGGGTATTCTCCTCCATACAAGAGTCCATCCATATATGGATAGGTTCTATGCAAACTTATCTATTGTTATGCAAGTATGCTTGGACTTATGTTTGGAGTCAAGGAAACGAGATAGAACCGTAGTAATTGTAACGCAGAAACAACAGGAGAGAAAGCAAATGTCTACAAGTTACCAACGTGTGATGTTGAGTGATTTTGGAGGCCCCGAAGTTCTGACAGTTGTTGAGGAACAGGGGCTGCCTGAGCCCAAAGCCGGAGAGTTGCGAATCAAAGTGTTGGCGGCAACCGCTTCGTTTACGGATACATTTATTCGGTGGGGGAAATATATGGACCCCACAGTGCCAAAGAAGCCGAACTTTACACCCGGATATGACATCGTTGGAGAAGTGGATATATTGGGCTCAGGAGTAACAGGCTTTCAGAAAGGTCAGAAGGTCGCAGCATTAACGGTGATTGGCGGCTACACACAATATATCTGCCTCCAGGCAGAAGAATTAGTGCCAGTGCCTGAATCTCTAGAATCAGGAGAAGCCGTGAGCCTTGTCCTCACTTACACCACTGCTTACCAATTGTACCATCGAGCAGCAGAAGTCCAACCCGGAGCAAAGGTTCTCATCCATGGTGGTGGCGGTGCTGTGGGTCAGGCTTTATTAGAACTCGGCCAACAACTCGGTCTGACAATGGCTGCTACTGCCAAGCCAGAACATCACGACAACATCCGTCGATTTGGTGCCGAACCCATTGATTATACCAAGGAAGACTTTGTTGACTGGGTCAAGAACAACTGGAACGATGCTGATGTCGTCTTCGACTTTCTCGACATTCAGCATTTCAAGCGGTCCCTCTCGGTACTTCGCAAGGGTGGCAAGTTAGTAGCTTATGGATTTCACAACTTTGCTCGCGGACAACGAAAGGGTGTTGTCCTCGATTTTATCCGCTTTTCCCTGTGGAATATCCTACCCAACGGTCGCTCCTCAAGCTTTTACTCCATCACTGCCGCAAAGAAGAAACACCCTGAGCAATTTCGAGAGGATCTAACGAAGCTATTTGGAATGCTTGAGCGCAGAGAGATTCAACCAACCATTTCAACCCGCCTTCCTTTGGAACAAGTCGTCAAAGCACACCAACTTCTTGAAGATGGTGGTGTCAAAGGAAGAATCATTCTTCAACCGTTCGCATAACTCCCCATACATCTCTTTGCGTCTCAAAGTTTGCGTCCTTTTGAGACGTGTTCCGGCTTCCTAAGCGAGCCTTGATAGACAAGGCCAAACAAAGGATGAAAAAGCGTGGCCTATTCTCTGCTCAGAGTTACACAATGAGAATCACCTGGCTGGAAGTCACCTAGCCTTCGCATCTGCAGGAAGAATCATCATACGAGAGACTTGCTTCTCCCTGCAAATGGCATATAGTAGATGATATATTCTTCCTCAGCAACAGAAAAAGATAGAGGTAGAGGTAAAACCATGGGATATGCTATTAAATCTGGCGACATCACTTTTGCTGAATACTTGGAAGAAGAGCGCGATGTTACCACAAAGAGTGAGTACGTTGATGGTCAAACGTATGCGATGGCTGGTGCCAGTGAGTTGCATAATACCATCACAGCTACATTCTTTCTTGCCATAGGTAACCAATTGTCTGACGAGTGCTTTGTCTGGCAGTCAGACATGAAGGTTGTTATCGAAAGCCAGAACCATTACTTTGCTTATTATCCCGACATCATGGTCGCATGCGGTGAAAATACTGGTGATCAGTACATACGCACCAATCCCACTCTCATTGTTGAGGTATTATCACCTTCAACACAACGTATTGACTTGAAAGAAAAGTTTGACAACTATATAACAATTCCAACCTTACTAGAATATGTTGTAGTCTCACAAGAGACACCATACATACGAGTATTTCGCCGTGGTAATAGTTGGCAGCAAGAGTCTTACCATGCTGAAGACTCATTTGTATTGGAATCTGTTGGTCTAGAAACTTCTGTCGCTCAAGTTTATCGTCGAGTGAAGCGACAAGTCGGTCTTGAAACGTTCTGAAGTACGTTACGCTCCTCTTCCCGGCTCCCGAATGATTGCCAAGATGTCTGGCTACGGCAGAGCTAGACTGTTTACTTTTCGTTGCGAATTTTTCCATTCATACAGCAATGTTGAGATTCACACAGATCCATGAAGCCCTCTTCTTCGTGAAAATTCGTGCCATTCGTGGATCAATCCGAAAAAGAATACAGGAGGCCTAGCGGGCAGGCTTCCTCTATTTGTCACAGCGCCATATTCTGATCTCCTTCATATTGTTGTGTACGAAAGCCAGCAACGTACCATCTGGGTGAAATGAAACGCTATTGATGGAGCCTTTT
>JALTMC010000083.1 GCA_027005175.1 Myxococcales bacterium | reverse complement strand
GACGGGCTTCTTACAGTGTTTTGGGAAATCGGTAGTATCGCCATGACATCGTTGTGAAAAAAATGGACATAACCATAAACTACCTCCTTTTATGTGCAAGCTTACGCAGGTTCAGAGAGTGGGGCTAACCCCTCACTCTGAGGAAAAAAAAACCGACTGAAGTCGGCTCAATCCTTTGGTTTGCCCTGAAGGGTACGTTGTTCTAAGTGCCCCGAAGGGGTAGTTCCGAAATCCTCAGAGTGGGGGTTCAGCCCCACGAATATACAGGAGATTTCTCTATGTCCATTTCTTTAAAGGCTGTCAGATTCCCGTTAGAGTGAGAAGTCTCTACGTTCTGTTGCTAGGATGATTCCTTTGCCAGAAGCTGTCTTACTTCCATCAATGCGATGCCGAGCAAATTTAATCCCTTCCAGTTTGTTTTCTCGGTCACAAGGGGGTTATCTCCTCGCAATCCTATTCCCCAGATGCGGTCCATCGGGCTCGCTTCTACGAGTTCTCTTGCACCTGTGTGTAAGAGTTCTCTGCGCATCGATGAATTTTGACGGAACTTTGCTTGGTTACCTCGAATTACGATTTCCAATCGCTTTTCTTCCCAGATGGACTTCTCAAATCCCTTTACTTTTCTACCCAGTGATTTGTGTTGTCGGGGGTTGCTTGTTTTGAGTATTTGTTGTTCGATGGCGATATCTTTGAACAGTCGGGCCTTTTCGGCCATCATATATTGCTCGGCGCAAGAGTACTCGACTCCATCGATGGTGAAGGGAGAATCTGTCCATTGCCCAAAGATGGACGGGGATTTCCAGAAGAAAACAAAGGAAGGGGTCATGATCGTTTCGGAACCATGAAATCCTTCGATGGGTTTTATCTCATCGGTGTCGAAATGGATGTATCGGCTCATCTTGTTGTTCCAACTCGTTGTCTCTCAGAGCTGCAGTTTGTAGCTCTGGCTTGGTTCCAATACAGAAGTCACAATGTGGACCATAGACATATACGAGAAACAAGTCCAGATGTTCGAGCAGACCATGCTATCTTTGTTCTTTTCTACCCTTTCTCAATGCTGCTCAGGTGTGATATGAAGATCCTCTCGCTCCGTCTTTTTAAATGGATTGTGATGGTAACGAAAGTCGAGATTGTGATGGTAACAAAAGTCGATGTTGTGAAAGAGGAGTGTCATCAACCTCCACCCTATCCGGACTTGGTTCTGTCGATTCTGGAAGGGGTTTCCACGCCCGCAACATAAGAGGTTTTTTTCTGATGATGAACGTTCAAGTTTTGGCCACACAAGAATATGTGGGGCGGATGTTGTGTTTGGGGCGCGATCCAAATGGGAACCATGATATCATTGTTTATGCCATTACAGGGAGAAGCCCGTCGAGCCGGGCTCGTCGGCTCGAAGAGACAAAAGAAGGGTGGATTCGGACTGCGGTCACTGATCCTGCTGTTTTGGAAAAAGGAAACCCAAAGTTACTTATCTACAACTGTGTGCGACGGATGCACGAGAAGTGGTTTGTGAGCAATGGAGCCCAGACCGATTTGCTGGTTGGTACCGCACAGAAGAAAAGAGAGCAAGGGCATCGGTGCACTCCACTGGAGCTGCTTGTGGCTTCATTGGGTTCACCACACTGGGTGGAGGGTAACCAACAAGGCGAGTTTATTGACTTGACAGCGTTTGAACCCGATGCTCCTACCTATACACCTCGTATTAGCGGTATTTTGGGGCGAGAAACTGCGGCTATGGCCATCTGCAAGCAAAATGATGGAGCCGTGGCACGTTCTTATTTTGAGATCCCTCTTCAGGCCGGGCAGGGTCACTTGCTGTCTACATACACGGGGCAAAATGTTCCTTCAGGAGAAGGAATACCCTCGTTTCAGGGGGAGCCTCTTTCCCTGAGTTTTCCCTGGGAGACACCGCAACAAACAGCAGAAGCTTTTTATGAAGTGTTGGGTCCCAAAACAGAAGGGCCAGAGCTTCTCTCTCCGGGGGCAGACTTTCGTATCGGCGTTGCTGTCACCTTTATTCATCGGACCCAACATCGTGTTGCAAGTTGTTTACTGAATGTACATGGATAGGAGCGATTGTAGATGAGTCGAGGAACAGATATTACCAGAGCGAAACGAGCCTATCGACAGAGAAATGAAGGAGCATTCCCAGACGAGCTGACCGTTACATTTCGCAAAGAAGATGACCTGAAATATGGCGAAAATCCAAACCAACAGGCGGCACTCTATGCAGTGGATATGATCGCAGGCCAGCAAGCTCATCAGATGGCAAGCTTGACAAATCTGCGATCGGTTCGTTCGGATGGTCGAGGGAAGGGTGGTTTGTCGTTGACAAATCTTATGGACATCGCCCGTGGTATGGATAATTTAAAGTATTTCTCCCCACCCACAGTTGTCATTATGAAGCACAATGTTGTGGCGGGGTTTGCCTGTCAAAACGAGAGTTCTCAATCGCTCTCCGATGTGTATCGTTTGGCTCGTGATGCTGATAGACGCAGCAACTTTGGTGGAGCTGTGATTCTCAATCGCACCTTGGATAGCGACACCACAGAGGCTTTGCTTGAGTTGTATCCTCGTCATATTGTAGACGTGATCGCTGCACCTGACTTTGAAGAAGGTGTTATGGCGCGAGTGGAGGCGGCCTCTCGAAATATCCGCATCGCAACCTTCTCTCATCTGGACGCACTCCCCAAGTTTAAAGGTGACGAGACTCATGGCTTGTTCTCCTTCAAGGAGATGCCGACGGGCCGTATCGCACTCCAAGATCTCTACCTTACAAGCATTCGTGGTGTAGAGGATCTGATCCTGGATCCGATGATTATCGACAAAGAAGGCCACTCTCATATCATGCAACGAGATCCGTCAGCGCAAGAAGTGAAAGACTTGTTGGCGGCCTGGTATCTCAACATCGCGGGTGCCCGAAGCAACGGTGTTGTGTTGGTGAGAGAGGGTGTGCTTGTGGCCAATGGATCGGGGCAAGTCGAACGTGTGGGTGCAGTGGAGCAGGCGATCGTGAAGGGCATCCAGAAAGCCTTTGACCGCGAAGGTGTCGCATACGATCCTCTCATGGGAATGGCTGGCTTTGAACAATTGAATGACAACCCGATGGATGGTGCTGTCTGCTCCTCGGACGCTTTTTTTCCCTTCCCTGACTCGGTTGAACGGCTCGGCCGCGTCGGCGTAAAAGCCATCATTCAACCGTATGGCTCCGTCCGTGATGGAATGGTTATCGATGCCGCCAATGAACTCGGTATCGCCATGCCTGCGACCCTCGAACGATGCTTTGGACATTTCTAAGTCGTCGTTGGCAGGTCGTTGGGTTTTCTATCGGACGCACTTGAGTCGTTGCTGGCAGGTCGTTGGGTCTTCTATCGGACGCACTTGAGTCGTTGTTGGTAGGTTGTTGGGTTTTCTATCGGACGCACTTGAGTCGTTGCTGGCAGGTCGTTGGGTTTTCTATCGGACCCACATCGCAGCGGCTGTTCCGACAGACCCAGCAGCACGGAAGAGGCGATTGTTGCTGAGATTGCGAAGCATGCCGCTACAACGTCCTAGATCAGAGGTGCTTCCACAGATCAGAAGGGTCCTGCTGGGAATCAGGGAAGAGCGATACTGTATGATATACCATCCAGCTCCAATCCAATCTCCTGGTCTACCCAAGCATCTTCTCAATTTGTAAACATTACCACCACACCAGGAGTAGCGTATGGATGTTTTGTTTACATCGATACCTTTGTCGAGGAGCAAACCATCAAATCCAAATTTTTGTTTGAGTTGGGTTTTGAGTATGGGGGAGTAAAAGTCGGCACAAACACTCTCGATGCATTTGTTTTTCGCCTCTGGCCTATCATAGAGGCCGAAGTAAAACTGTGAATAGGGGAAAGTGTTGAGGTTGAGCCAACCCTCTCGACTTGTTTTACTGAGTGCTGCAGCTTCCGGAGTTCTGGCGAGATGGCTTGTTTTTGTATAGTTGGTTAGGGATTGTTTGAGTGAGGTTCGGCCTGATCGCGCGTTTTTGAGGAAGGCGAGCGTCCACCCCGCTCCTCGGTTGCGCATATCGCAATAGACCTGGATGGGGGACATGGATGGCTCTGGCTTTATCTGGTAGACACCGCTACCGGTTTGACCGGAATATTGACCACCGACGGAGTTGTAGTACTCCAGGCAGGATCGTGCAGATGTGCCATCTTTCCATCGTCGTACATCGTTTGTAAGTTGGACCGGGTTGGTGCCGGGGACACGGATCCAGATACGTCCTTCCCATTGTCCTGATGAGCCGCTGAGACCTGTGCCATTGCATCCGATGGTTAGCACACCGTTCGTTTGAAACGCCAGCGAAACCTTGTGATTCACAAAGAGGCCCAAGTGCGTTAACCTACGGTCATTGCAGTAGGCAATACCCGATGACGCGCTGGAGTCGGTGGATACGCCACAGAGTGTGCTGCTGCGGCTGTATTTACCTTTTTGGGCGATCACTCCCCAGCCGGGGTAGTCACTGTAGCGGCTGGGTTGCTGTTTCGTACCATAGACTCCCCGAAGGCCCGGTGTCCAAGAATCAAACAAGCGGTGGTGTGTGCTGGAGAACCATTGTCCCGTGGGGCTTGTTCGACAATCCAGTCGCACCTCGGCTGTGGCTGGAGACCAGTGATCAAATTGGATGTGACCGTAGGTGGTCGGTTGATTTAAATCGGGTGCAGTGCTTCGTGTTTTTCCTTGTGCTTTGTCCTGTTGTTGGTGTTTGAGGATATTGTAATCCTTGAGTAGCAACTGGCTGTTATATTTGGCAAGCAAGGTCCAGCCACCACCATCGGTAGTCATATCGCAGAAAACCTTAATCGCGGCCCCATTCGGAGCCTTTGGGAGCTTGATCCAATAAGCTCCAGTGATCAGGCTGGGCTTATAACCTGTCTTACCAAACCGATAACCTGTGCAACTGGTTGGGAAGGAGTTATCGGTCCATTTGTATGCGCCGTTGTCGAGCTTTGTCGTGACCCAACATGCACTGGAAGCACAACCGAAACCGCTGTCGCAGTCGGCGTCTTGTGTACATGATTGATAGCATTGTTTGTTGGAGCTACAGACTTCATTGGAAGAACAATCACTGGAGAGAGTGCATACCTTGTAACACACGCCATTACGGCAGGTTCGATTGGTTCCACAATCTGCACTTTTGCTGCATGGAGCACAGCGGAGCTGTGCATTGCATACCAGACCGCGCGGACACTGACTGTTGACCCTGCACTGGAAATCTTTGCATACACCGCTGTCGCAGAATTTTCCTGTGGGGCAATCGGAGTTTTTAGTACAACTGATACACTGCAAGTTTCGGCAGACTTGACCACTTTTGCAGTCGGCATCTGTTAAGCAGCTACCTGTCACACAATATCCATTAATACAAAATTCGCTTGCCTTGCAGTTGCGGTTGCTTTGACAGGTATTGCAACCTTCATCGATCTTACCATCGCAAGTATCATCAAGCTTGTTGCACTCTTCTTTGGCTTTCGCCAGTACAAGCTGTTTGCAGACCTTTTTCTGCGAGATACAGCGCCACTGCCCTGGACGGCAGATTCCAAAACGTGTTTTGTCCTGGCATGGATCATTTAATTCGGGGATGTCATCGATAATACCGTTGCAATCGTCATCTTTGCCGTTGCATATTTCCACGGTCTTTTGGTTTTGTGGCTTGCATTGTTTTGCATTGTTACTGCAGATCCATATGCCTGCTGCACAGATACCTTGTTGCCCACTGATCGTGCAGGTGCCTTGAACATTGTCTATTTTGCCATCGCAATTATCATCTTTGTTGTTGCATATTTCCAGGGTAGAGCCCGGTTTTATGGTGGCTACACATACTTTTTGCTTGTTGACACACTGCCATTTTCCAGCGGCGCAGATGCCGTTGCGTGTGTTGTCTGTACAGGGCTTTCCGCGATCGGGTATGTTGTCGATCTCGCCGTCACAATCGTTGTCTTCACCACTGCAGACCTCTGTTGTTGTCTTGTTGGCTTGGCATGTCTTTTTCCCCTGTACGCAAAGCAAAACACCTTGTGCACAGCGTCCTTGTTTGCCTGGGATCGGACAGCTTTTTTGTAGGTTGTCGATCTCGCCGTCACAGTCGTCATCTTTGCCATTGCAAATCTCGGATTGTGGTGAGCCTTCTCCCACACAGGCCCCCCACTTGTTGTTTTCACAGGTTTGTTTTCCGAGGTTGCAAAGGCCTCTCCCTTTGGTCTCTTTGGTGCCTGTATAACAATCCCGCTTGTCTCCGATCTTACAGATACACTTGTCGTCGACCTGGCCGTTGCAGTCGTCATCTTTGTTGTTTCCGCAGTTCTCTTGTGCGGCGGGTAATACCTCGCCCGTGCAGGCTGTCCATTTCCCATTCTCACAGCGCTGACTCCCCACCTGACAACTTCCCAGGCACTGGTAGGAGCCGTTGGGAGTAGCGGTACAGCCGCTTCGAGAAGACACACAAGCTTGAGGCTTGAGGTTGTCATCGATCAAGCCGTTACAATCATCATCTTTGGCATTGCATTCTTCGGGTTTGGGTGTGACTTCCCCCACACAGGCCCCCCACTTGCCTGTCTGGCAGGTCTGAATCCCCTGTTTGCAGGGTCCTTTGCGAAGGGTCTTTGTATCACCTGTATAACAGAGGCGCTTAAGTCTCTCCTGCGTGCTGGAGACGTTGTCGACCAGACCGTCGCAGTTGTCATCTTTTCCATTGCAGATCTCGGGCCGTTGGAATTCTTCGAGATCGGGCATCACCTGATGTTTACAGGTACTCCAAATCCCGCTTTTGTTACAAACCTGGGTTCCTTGACGACAGCGTCCCACTTGTTTTGTGCTGGCTTTTCCAGAGTAGCAGGGGCGTTCTGTGCCTGGCTTGCAGTCACAACGCAGACGATCGTCGATCTCTCCATTGCAATCGTTGTCCAGGCCATCGCAGATCTCAGGTCGGGGGAGGCGTTGATCCCGACACTGCCCCCACTTTCGCTTCTCTGTACAATACTGAACACCTTGTCGGCATAGTCCGACTTGTGCCGTTTGAGTTCCACCCGTGTAGCAAAGCCGCAACTGCCCCGGAGTACAGGCGCAATCCAACTTTTCATCAACCTCTCCATCGCAATCATTGTCTCGATTGTCACATATCTCTTTGGTGGGGGGTTGCTGTGTATAACAAGGGCTCCAGGCTTCACCATCATCCAGGCAGAACTGCTCTCCTGCCTTACAGGTGCCTTTGTCTTTAGTGCCTTTGGGTCCATCATAACATTCTCTTTGTGTACCCGGTTTGCAAGACTGCTTGGTACACTTTTTCTCTCTACAATAATGTTCCGCAGGGCAACTCTGCTTGGTACGACATCCTGTGATACATCGCCCCAACTCACAGATCTCGTCCTTTGCACATACATCATCTGCTGTGCATGCTTTCTTTTGAGGTGGCGTACAAGAAACTGCGATCGCAAGCACCCATAACCCCAACAAAAATAAAAACGGCCTTGTTGTTCTCATGCTCTCTCTTCCCCTATATACTCACAGGCTCCTCTTATCCGCAGCTATCCTATGGAGTAACTCAGTAGACATTTGTCTCTCTTATCTTTTCGCTGTGAGTATACCAGCAATTGTTGTGTATGTGTATGGGTATTCCCCTTATCGATTGAGCTTGATTTGTAGTGGGATGGAGCAAGGAAGTAAAGCAAAACGTTGGAATGTTGGTCATAAGAAAGCGAAACCTCTACGAACACGTCACACTCAAAAATTGACGTTCTCCCCCTACAGATGGATGTATTCGATAGGTTCGCAGGCTAAGAAACTGGAATGTTTGTTTGGCTGCATTCCAAGATCGGTAGCCTGCTAAGCCGCGATCAAAGGAACGCGATCAAATGATAAGGGAGACCTATGTCATAACCGCAA
>JALTMC010000082.1 GCA_027005175.1 Myxococcales bacterium | reverse complement strand
AAAAAGCGGATAAAGGAGGAGGAACTCACTTGCTGCGATAGACGATACGTCCCCGTGTCAGATCATAAGGACTCAGTTCTACCGTCACACGATCACCAGGCAAGATACGAATAAAAAACTTTCGCATCCGACCCGAGATGTGGGCTAGCACTTTGTGATCATTGTCGAGTTTCACTCGAAACATCGCGTTGGGAAGGGCCTCTTCCACGATCCCTTCCATCTCAATAGCTTCTTCTTTAGCCAAGGTCTTACCTCTTCTTGATTGTTTGAAATGTTATCATCAATGGTATCATCATTCTCATGCAACATGAGACATCTGTGGTCAACTTCATGCAAACGGCACTGTTCTCTACCACAAAATTACGTAAAAATCCAGAGCAAAAAGGGGTTTGGTTCGGGAGTTGACGATATTCTGGGATCTGTGTTAGAGCGGCTGCTTCGACCTGAAAGACAAGGACCAATCTTAATAAAGGAAACAAACATGCGAACCCAACGAGCTGCGAATGCATTTCGCCCCGTCAAAATAGAACCTGGTTTCTCTCAACACAACGCCTCGGTTGTCTTTCATATGGGGAATACCATTGTCAACTGCACCGCCTCTGTGTCGGATAGACCACCTTCCTTTGTACCCGAAGGGGAGGGATGGATCACAGCCGAGTATGCCATGCTGCCAGGCTCTACCAACTCACGAGTCTCCCGTGATCGGGGCCGAAAGATCAGCGGTCGCACCATGGAGATCCAACGTTTAATTGGTCGTTCTCTTCGCGGAGTCGCAGACTTCAAGGCCCTGGGTCCCCGCAGCATTCAGCTGGATTGTGATATCCTCAACGCTGACGGAGGCACCCGATGTGCCTCAATTACAGCGTCCTATATTGTCCTGCATCAGACTCTCAACAAGCTGGAAGCTGCTGGAGAACTCAAAGTCTCTGATGTTCTGCGAAGTGAAGTCGCCGCACTCAGTGTGGGTATTGTTGAGAACCAACTTCTCCTCGACCTCCAATACACAGAGGACTATCAGGCTGAGGTAGATCTCAACTTGATCATGACAGGTGATCAACAGATCATTGAGGTCCAAGGGACCGCTGAAGGAAAGGCATTCTCCCGCGAGCAACTCAACCAGATGGTCGATCTTGGTGCACAAGGTATTGCAGACTTGATCGAGATCACACGCAAGTACCTCAAAGAACACCCCTTACCCGGCCATGCGTAGTCTCAAGCAAAAGAATCGACCCGATCGCATCCTTGTGTGCACTCACAACACACACAAATTGGAAGAGATCACAGCGATGTTGGCTTCGTTGGATATCGAGGTGATCTCACCCCGCGACATCCCCGACCTACCCGAGCCTGAAGAAACGGGTGCAACCTTCGATGAGAACGCCTTGCTGAAGGTAGACTCCGCGTTTGCGCACACAGGTCTGCCATGTCTCGCTGATGACTCTGGACTCGTGGTCCCTGCCCTCGACGGTGCACCTGGGATTTACTCAGCACGATACGCCGGTCACTCTGGAGAGAATCGAGATCACGCCAACCGTCAAAAACTGATCGCAGCTCTGCAATCTCACTCACCCGAGGATCGCAAAGCACACTTTCACTGCTCTTTGATCCTGCGGACCGATGCAGAGCACTACGAAGTCTTTGTGGGTACGTGTCATGGTCAGATCATCTTGGAAGAGCGAGGGGAACATGGCTTTGGATACGATCCTATCTTTTACCTACCCCACCTGAATAAAACCCTCGCTCAACTCCCTCCTGATGAAAAGAACCGCATCAGCCATCGCGCTCATGCTATCGCAAAACTCTGTGATTGGCTCGATACATAGCAACTCCCACAACCCCCCCCAAAAAACGGTGAACAAAATGGCTTATACACTCGGATAAAGCCGACGTTGGGCTGGGCACTGTTCTCCTTTAAACCCTGTCGTATTCTACTTTGAATTTTTAGTGTTGACAGGGTGGGGGGAGTATGTTAGATACTCACCCCTGCTGAACGGTGGGTCGCAATTCGATGACAGAACTCACAGAGATTGTGAAGAGTCGTAGAACCAACATTGTGACCATGAATCCATCAGCAAGTGAACTCTATGATCCGTTATCCGTTACAAGATAATACGATAGAGAATCGGGGCGTAGCGCAGCCTGGTAGCGCACCTGCTTTGGGAGCAGGGGGTCGGAGGTTCAAATCCTCTCGCCCCGACTTAAAGCTGAAAAGCTTTTGTTCACATGCGCCTGTAGCTCAGCTGGATAGAGCATCGGACTTCTAATCCGAGGGTCGAAGGTTCGAATCCTTTCAGGCGTATCCAAACAAGCTTCAACAAGAAAAAACAACAAGGTGGCTTGAATGGACATCATCACATATACCACTTGCACCCATAGCTCAGCTGGATAGAGCGCCGGACTTCGAATCCGTAGGTCGCAGGTTCGAATCCTGCTGGGTGTGTTATGTGTCTTCCCATGGTGTTTTTTGATAACACCTTAGGGCAAAGCGAAGGTGGCGGAACTGGTAGACGCGCTGGACTTAGAATCCAGTGACTTCGGTCATGGGGGTTCAAGTCCCCCTCTTCGCATAATTCTACTAGGGGCTTCCAAAAAAAAGGGCTTCCCAACAAAAGAACCATCCCTTTTCATCTGCTTCCATGCTCCTCCTTCCCTTCTATCAATAGAAAGAACTCCACGACAACCTAACCCAACAAGAAGGTCACTTCCATGAAGTTTGAGATCGAAGAAGTCAGCCCTGTCGTTCGCAAGGTCAACTTTGAAGTGCCGGCCGACGAGGTCAGTAACCAACTCAAAAGAGTTTACCGTGAGTTGGGCCAATATGCTCGCATCAAAGGATTTCGCAAAGGTCACATACCCGCTCGTGTGTTGAGCCGCATGAAAAAATACCGCGAGATGGCACACGATGAAGTCGCCCAAAAACTACATCAGGAAGGCTTCCGCGAACTCTTCGACAGTGTTGAATGGAACCCACTGCACGCCTCTGAACCAGACAAAGGCACTATTGAGCAAAACAAAGAGTACCAATTCAGCATTGAATTTGAGATCCGTCCCACTCTCGACCTCAGCCCGATTAAGGACCTCACTCTCGAATTTGAAGTTGTCACTGTTGAAGACAGCGATATTGAAGCAGTGATTGAGGAGAAACGCCAGGATTCAGCGATACTGAAACCTGTCGATCGTCCGATCCAGAATGGCGATCTCGTCAAAGCAGAATATTTCGCTCCCAAGCATCTTGAAGAAACCGACGAAACCGACGAAACCGACGAAACCGACGAAACCACAGGAACACCTCTGGAGTTTACTGTGGGTAAGTCAGAAATCGCAGAGAACATTGAAAAAGAGTTGCTCGGTGCAAAGCCTGGAGAGATTCGTGAGATTACGCTAGCACCTCCCCCCAGCAGCGATGAAGACAAGGAGGAGACAGAACCTCCAACCTTTAAGTTCAAAGTACTTGAAGTCAAAGAGCGCTCTTTGCCTGAACTCAATGACGACTTTGCCAAAGATGCAGATTACGAAGACCTGAATGAAATGCGCGAAGCCATCCGCAAAGAACTTCAAGAAGCGGAAGATAAGCAAAGTGAAAAACGTTTCGAGGAAAAGTTGCTCGTTGAACTTCTCAAGGTCGTTGAGATCCCTGTGCCACCCAACTTGAAAGAGCAACACTACAATCAAAAGTTGGAGCGTATTCAACAGTTGATGATATATCTCGGCAAAGATAACTCGATCATCCAAGATCAAATCCATCATCTTGATGAAGAGGCCGACCTGGATATTCGTCGAGAGTTTTTGTCACAGCACGTAATCAAAGAACACGACCTCCAATCCACAGATGAGGAAGTCAACGCCAAGTTTCAAGAGATAGCAGACAAACAAGGAAAGTCTCTTGTAAAGGTCAAGAGCACCTTCAGCAGTGAAGACCTTGAGTCCTTGAAACGTCAAATCGCTCGCGAAAAGGTCAACAAGTTCCTGACAGAACAAGTCACCCAACAAGAGGTGAAGTTGACCAGACAAGAGCGGATTCAACGCATGAAGGACGAGCAAGAGACTCACAATCACGACCATGCTCACAGCCATGATCACGACCATGACAACTGCAGTGATCCCGACCATAACCACAGCCATACACATGACCACGATCACGATCACGACAAAGAATAGCCTCTCGGATCAATCCCACACAAACTCACCGGTTCTCTTCTACAACAAAAGGGCAATCAAACTGCTCACAAAGAGAGATGGCTCCCCCACACAACAAAGCAATCAAACGGCCACCCTGCCACCCTGCCACCCTCCACGCCAAAAGTTTGTTTTCAAAAAAGGACTTAAACCAAGTCGTCGGTCACTTAAACCAAGTCGTCGGTCACTTAAACCAAGTCGTCGATCGCTTGAGCACAGAACACAGAATCGGGTCAGTAACCACTTGAACGGGGTTACCGGTTGCTAAAACGTAGAATCTGAACTTTCCTGTTCGAAACAATTGCGCTCGCTACAACAATGATTATCTATGTACTGATTGAATGTGGTGTAAAATAGGAACTTGACGTGTTGTCGGGTTCTCCGCTACTTAGAATGGTGTCCTTTCCATTTCGATCGCCTATCCATCAGGAGATTGTCAGGAGATACAAGCTGGACCCAAGTCCTTCAAGGAAACAAACCGCAAAACTCTCGGCCCATTGGTCGACATGATGAGGAGTTGGCGCAATGCCTTTGATCCCTTTCGTCATCGAACACACCCATCGAGGTGAACGCTCGTACGACATCTATTCTCGTTTGCTCAAAGACCGTATCATCTTTTTGGGAACTCCCATCAATGATGAAGTGGCCAACGTAATCATCGCACAGATGCTGTTCTTGGAGTCGGAAGATCCCGACAAAGACATCAACCTTTACATCAACTCTCCCGGAGGCTCTGTAACTGCGGGCCTCGCGATTTATGACTCCATGCAGTATGTCCAGCCGTCCGTCTCTACACTGTGCTTGGGTCAAGCCGCCTCTATGGGAGCCGTGTTGCTGGCAGCTGGCGCGGAAGGAAAACGTTTTGCACTACCCAACTCCCGCATCATGATCCATCAGCCCTTGGGTGGTGTCGCAGGACAAGCCGCTGACATTGAGATTCATGCCAAAGAGATCTTGCGCATCAAGGAATTGCTCAGCACCATTATCTCCAAACACAGCGGACGCGACTTTGCAGACGTGGAGCGAGACTCCGATCGCGACAACTTTATGCAAGCCATCGAAGCCAAAGAGTATGGGCTTATCGACCATGTTGTAGCCACCAAAGCCGAAGCCTCCGAACAGTTAGAGTCTCAATAAGGATCCTTCGCCCCCTCATCCTCTCCATCGGAAGACACCGGACCATTTCCTTTATGATCCAGGACTTCGTTCAATGGAAAGGAAGCCGTTCTCCACCGGGTGGCATTCCACACCTTCCCTTATAAGGATATTTTTTGATGAAACCGGAAAACCCTGGTGATTCGAGCAGCTTGTTTTGCTCCTTTTGTGGCAAAAACCAAAGCGAAGTACGCAAACTCATTGCTGGCCCCAACAATATCAACATCTGTGATGAGTGCATCGCTCTCTGTACCGAGATCATTCATGAGCAACTCGAAAGTATGGACTCATCTGAGGAAGAAGGGTTTCAACTCCCCAAGCCAGCACAAATAAAAGAACAACTGGATGAGTATATTATTGGTCAAGACTACGCCAAGAAGATCCTGGCAGTGGCTGTCCACAACCACTACAAACGTATCGACTCAACTGTTGACCTCGACGACGTAGAGCTACACAAATCCAACATCCTACTGCTGGGACCCACCGGGTGCGGAAAAACACTCTTGGCCCAAACCCTCGCCCGCATACTCCAGGTCCCCTTCGCGATCGCTGACGCCACCACACTCACCGAAGCTGGCTATGTCGGCGAAGATGTCGAAAATATACTCGTCTCATTACTCCAGGCCGCCGATTACGACCTGGAACAAACCCAACGCGGGATCATATACATCGATGAAATTGACAAGATCTGTCGTAAAAGTGACTCTCCCTCCATCACCCGTGATGTCTCCGGTGAAGGCGTTCAACAAGCACTCCTTAAAATCTTAGAGGGAACAATCGCCAATGTCCCTCCCAAAGGTGGACGCAAACACCCACAGCAAGACTTTCTCCAAGTCGATACAACCAATATCCTGTTTCTTTGTGGAGGAGCATTCACAGGGATCGAAGACACCATCCAAAAACGACAACAACAACGCCTGATCGGCTTTGGCTCTGATCTCAGCACCCGCCAAGAACGCAATATCGGCGAGTGGCTGAAAGAAGCACAACCCGAAGACCTCATTGAATACGGATTAATTCCTGAGTTTGTAGGCCGCTTGCCCGTTCTCGCAACCCTTGGTGAACTGGATGAAGAGTCTCTTGTTCAAATCCTGGTCCAACCCAAAAATGCTCTTACAAAGCAATACCAGCGCTTGTTTGAGCTGGATGGTATCCAACTCCAAATCACACAAGATGCACTTACAGCGATCGCCCAACAGGCCCTAGAACGGAAAACGGGAGCCAGGGGCCTGCGCTCCATCCTCGAAGCTTCCATGCTCGAAATCATGTATGAACTCCCCTCCCAACCCGATGCCACAAAGGTTTGTATCACAAAAGATACCATCAAACTGAAAACCCCACCACAAATTCACTACAACTCCCACAACGAAGCAAGCTAGCCACCAAACACAAAACGACTCCCTCCTCCATCCGATCCTCTCATTCTCGCAAAGCTCGACCTCCATCACATTTCCTCATTCTCGCCAACCAAACTTCCCTAAAAATAGCTCTATCTCAAGATGATCACACCTCGTGATCACATCCCAGATCACCCTTGTTCGACCCTTTTTTTCACTGAACCGTGATTCACAACATCACAAAAGCAGAGATTTTCCCTAAAATTGGCCATCTCTGGAGAAAAAGACCACGGAAAAAGAACGCTTGAGGGGGTAAGGAGTCAACGCCTTCGCAAAAATCATAAAACACAAACCTTTTCAAAAACATACAAGAAAGCAAAACAGAAAAATCGCGATGTTTCGGGGAAGATACAGGCTCATTCTGAGCAAATCTCCCATCCCTTGGGAGGATTGAATTGAATTTTTTTTGAATTATATCTTGACGGAGAACAAAAAGGTTGTTTACATACCAGGAAGAGAAAGGTTGTAGTAAACAACCGAAAACTTGGGGAAGTTTTCAATATTCTCGTTTTCAATATTCTCGGTTACCATCACCGAAAAAAGGAGAGTGACAATGAACAAGAAAGAGCTGATCTCTGCAGTAGCTGAAAGCACAAGCCTGTCCAAGAAGGACGTTGAGTCTGCATTTGGCGCAATTTTTGATACCATTAAGAGTGTACTGGCTGATCGCGAAAAGATCTCCATTAAAGGCTTTGGAACTTTCTCTGTGAAAGATCGCAAGGCAAAGACAGGTCGTCATCCTCGCACAGGTAAGACCCTCCAGATTCCCGCGCGAACAGTACCCGTGTTCAAAGCGGGTTCCCAACTCAAAGAAGTTGTTGCCGGTGCCAAAAAGACCAAGAAGAAAGCTACCAAGAAGAAAGCTACCAAGAAGAAAACTACCAAGAAGAAAACTACCAAGAAGAAAGCTACCAAGAAGAAAGCTACCAAGAAGAAGTAAGAACACCTGTTCTACCCTGTTCTTCTAGAAAAAAGCACCCCATTGAATGGAGGTGCTTTTTTTGTATCTGCCGCAAGTTGTTGTATCGATCGGTGATACGAACATCACCACCGGTCTCGGATGGAGATGCTTTTTGCCCCCATCGCAAGAGACTCAAACCCACCAACCTCCTTCCACTATCCCCCTTCCAATGCATCCATAGCAAGCGAGTCAAACTCGCCCTCTGAATGCGCGATGCATCCATAG
>JALTMC010000081.1 GCA_027005175.1 Myxococcales bacterium | reverse complement strand
ATGCTACACGGACAGAACACCAGAAACATAAAGAATAAGAAGTAGAGTATAACCGATTCTCACAACTTTGTCTTGTCCTGCCTCCAGCACTCTCTCCATCGTAGAGCAAAATAACCTTCTACAAGAAGGAGAAGAACATGTTTCATCAACAAAGTTCGTACAGAGTACATACGAAAAGCGGGTAGCAACAAAAGCATCATCTCAATAAAACACTGTCCGGTTTGATGGACCGAGTAAGATCAGTCAGTTGTGAGCCTCGGCAAGGCATACCGCCGAGGGATGCTTTCGCTATTCCAAGAAGGCATAACGAAGTCAGGCGATATCAATGGCTGGCTTTTACGACTGACAGCAAACCGGTCAGTGTTCTAGATACTTGCTCTCATGGTAAGTTATGAGTAATCTCGTAGGACGTAAAATGTATCACTCTGTTGAAAGAAGAAAAAATGTGTCCTGACTCTATAGTGAAGAATGTCCCACGGAGAAGTAGACTTGTTGAATTTATCAAAAGAGAAAAGAATGGCTTCCTGGTTCTTGTTTCTAGCGATAGCGATCCTTACTAGTGCCTGTGGGACACCACCCAAAAAACCGCCAGTGAAGCAAGTGGAAACCCGAGCGACAAGAACAGACAACTTTATTGATACAGCTCTAACCAGCGCAAAGATCGTTGGGCTTTCCATCGCCGTGATTCGCGATGCCAAGGTGGTATATGCCAAGGGATACGGCTTTTCCAACCTGGCAAAAAAGACGAAATCGACAGAAAAAACTCTCTACCTGCTAGCCTCTGCAGCCAAGCCTGTGACGGCGGTTGCAGCCCTACAGCTTGTCGATAAAGGTCTACTCAAGCTCGACAAGGACATCAACACCTACCTTAGCTTCAAGGTCGAAAATCCCAGCAACAAAAATACCGCAATCACACTGCGACATCTCCTTAGTCATGTTTCAAGTATTCAGGAAACAGATGATATTTTTCAAAACGTCTTGCTGAAACTCTATAGTAAAAACACGGACTCTCCCATTCCCCTGCTTGATTTTTGTAAAGATTATCTGACCCCGAAAGGGAAGCACTACAATCCGGAGAATTATGACACCAAAGCACCAGGCAAAGAGTATATTTACAGCAATGTTGGGTATGGCTTAATCGGCCACCTTGTCGAACGTGGCAGCAAGAAAGACTTTGAAGAATACTCACAAGCCAATATCTTTGGCCCCCTCAAGATGAGGAAGACCACCTGGAGGCTCGCCAAAGTGGATAGAGACCAGACAAGTACTTTGTACAAAAATGAGTACAGTCAGGTGGCTCAAGCGGTTGAACCTTACGGATTCCCAGACTACCCCAGTGGCTCGCTCCGCAGCAATGTTCTGGAGATGTCAAACTTCCTGCAAATGCTACTCAACCGAGGAATGTTTGCCAACCAAAGAGTGTTGAGTGAAGCTTCCGTGAAGCAAATGGAAACCGTGCAGTTTCCCAAGATCGACAAGCTACAAACCTTGGGCCTGCTTCGTTCAGAGGCTGGCGCCATTCGCTTTTACCATGATGGCGGAGAACTCGGCGCTACCACATTAATCGCATACATCCCACAATACAAACTGGGTGTGGTCATACTGGCCAACACCAGCGGAGATGATGATGACAGTGAAGCAACACTCGATCAGGCGATCTCCGCCATTGGAAAGTATCTTCTCAAAGAATTTAAAAAAACCAACTGAAGTCATCTCAACCTCTCAACCCTTTGCCCCCCCCCAAAGGTATATTATTCAGCGCACTTATCACCCTCAGAGTGGAACTTTCAGCCCCACGGAGAGACAGGGAAATCCGCTATGTCCATTTCTTTTGCAAACAGTCAGGTCCCCGTAGGAGCTAGGAATTTAGGAGTTAGGAGTTAGGAGTTAGGAGTTAGGAGTTAGGAGTTAGGAGTTAGGA
>JALTMC010000080.1:4958-27099 GCA_027005175.1 Myxococcales bacterium | reverse complement strand
CGTCCATGCACCTCTCGCATCTTTAGAAGCAAAGGGTCTCACGACTTTGGTTCCAACGATCAGTTCTTTCTTTGCCACTTTTGCTGGTTTGGCCACCGCAGGGGCTGGAGCTTGTGCCCCCGCGATGGAGCCGTTTGCAAGGAAGAAGAGAGCCAACACACTAACCCCAGCCCAAAAACACGAATGTTTTATGTGACGAAGAATTCTGGAAGAGAAGTTTCTCATCTTTGATACCTTTCAATTCTGATAGCGAAGATCACGTTTGTGACTTCATGTTTGTTATGGAACGCAGTAGAAACGCTGTGGTAAGCGCTTCTACTCTGATGGGCATTAAGGAAGAGCACCTTACCACAAATTCACGAGCAGAGAAATATCCATCGCGGCGAACGGGTGCGATTTCATTGCCCCCTTTTTCTCTGAGCACCATCACCCGTGAGTGTCTGCCGACATATGTGTACGTTGGGGCTTTATTGCCCCCTTTTTTCCCTGAGCACCATCACGTTGGGGCTTCACTGCGCCCTTTTTTACCTGAGCACTATCACGCCCATTGTTCTTGTTGTTGAGACAGGCTATGCCTTGTCTCTGCGATGGTGTAGAGAGATACAGTTGTTTTTATTCTTTGGAGGGAGATTGGGATGGGTGGGGGTTGTTCCAGCGTTCTTGAATGACCTCTGCGAGTTTTTGTGCAACCTCAATATCTTCGGATGATTCGCGGGTTTGAGGTCCTCCAGTCATTTGTACTTGTTGAATAAAGCGATTGGACAAGCTGTGAATCATTCGGCCAACCCAGGGTGTGAGTTTTTCGAGTTCCCCCACCACTTCGGTTTCGCTGATGGCATAGACAGTGGTGGGGACTTTGGCTCGGACTGTCGCGGCACGGGGGGATTTCGAGAAGATCGCAAGCTCCCCGATTAACTCTCCTGGGCCGAGGGTAAAGAGGAGGTTTTCTTTTCCATCGATGTTATTGTAGATCTCTACCTGTCCATCGAGGATTTGGAAGGCACATTCACCAGCGTCCCCTTCTTTGATCAGGATATCGCCTGCCTGGTAGTAGCGTCGTTCAAACTCCCGTCCAAACTCTGACAGTGATTGTAGATCGGCCAACACTTCGGGGAAGCTGTTGTATCGTTTCGTGATATCTTTCTCAAGCATCTTTTCGCAGATCTGTGAGAGGCGCAATGGTACATCGCCCCGGTGAAAGTGGAGGGGTTGGGGAGTGATGTCGTGCAATTCGCGTAGAAAATCATCGAGTGAAAGAATGGAGAAAGGATAGATGCCTGTGAGCATACGATAAAGGATCACACCTGCCGCAAAGACATCGGAAGCTTGGGTCAATTCATGGCGTGGTTTTTGGGTCTGCTCGGGTGACATGTAGGGGGGAGTGCCCACAACGTTGACAGTGCGGTTGACCAGCTCGGAAAGCTCCACATGTTTGCCGTTGCGTGCGAGGAACTCCTGGTATCGTTTGGGAGCGTACAGATGTGCGTTGCCCCAGTCCAGGATATGTAGCTCACCAAATTCTCCAAGCATGATATTTTCGCTTGTAAGATCCAGATGCAGGACTCCCTTTTGATGGACATACGCCATGGTTTGGCAGAGCTTCGTCATGATGCGAAGACTGCGAGCCAGTGATATGTATTCACCCTGGCGTTCGATCTTGCGCAAATAGGCATGTAGGCTAGAACCTTCCAGCATCTCCATGGTGAAGAAAAAGTCTCCATCTCGCCCAACAAATGCATCAAATACTGCGGGAACACCGGGGTGGTCTAGGTAGCATACGAGGCGAACTTCATTGATTAATGATCGCAACTGAGCATCATCACGACGAAATGACAACTTCAATGATTTGTGTGCGACCAATCGGTTGAGGATATTGTCGAAGCAGCTTTGCACCTGCCCAAAACCCCCCTCGCCGAGTTGTCCAATCATTCTATAACGTCGAGACTCTCGTGGAAATTCTGCCAGTAACTCTTGCGCTCGGCTTGGCTTTTGACCGAAGAGCCATCGGGTCACTTGTTTCCATCGTTGTTGAATCCACTGCCACATACTTTGTGTTATCCTGCGTCTACTTTTCGAGTGATCCAGACTTGCTCTGAGCCTTCTTGGTAGGGTCCTTTCCAAAAGTCTCCGTAGAGATGCTCAACATAGAATCCACACAAGGACAGCAAGTGTTCCATCTCATAGCGATTGGTATAGCGAGCATACAAGGGGGTATACGAGCGTTTGGTCACTTGCCCTGAACCATCGATCGTTTCGAAGATATAGTATTGTTCGATACGTTGGCGGGTGGTGTCGTATCGTCGTGCGCTCCAGGAGATGACCTCATGACCTGTCTCTGGATCGGTAAAGCTCATATCCAACTGCATGGCTCCGGCTTGAGGTCCAGCGTGGGAGGCGATCTCATCGATATGCGGGACAACTGTGTTGAAGACCAGATAGCCTCCATCCACAAGGTGCTTTCGAATACACAGCAGAGCTTTTTGTTGCTCCAAGGGCGACAGCATATGCATGAACGCACGATGTGGAATCATCACCATTGAAAACTTTTGCGACAGAGAGAAGTCTTTCATATCTCCTTCTACCACTGTCATTCGCTGTTGGAGGGTTTCGGGTAGGTCTTTGAGTTTGTCTCGAAAAAGGGTGAGCATTTGAGGTTCGAGATCCATCCCCACAATGTCGAGCCCCGCTTTGGCTACAGGTATCATCGTTCGACCTGTTCCACAACCGATCTCTAGGATAGGAGAGCCATATTTCTTGGCCTCTTCCACATAGAAATCGATGTCACCAAGTAAACCATTGTCATACAGGTCGTAAAATTGGGCGCCTGCTCCCTGGAACTCTTTCACTTCTCTGTCCTTTGCTTGGAGGTTTGAATCACTTCTCTGACCTTTGCTTGGAGGTCTGAATCTTAAAAGAAAAATAGCGCGTGAACTTTCCGTTCACGCGCTATTTTGGTCTGAATGATCTCGTTGAGAGCGTTCAGGAAGTGGGGGAATCACCCAAGAAGTCGGCTTATTGCTCTTGAACGCGGGTATCGTTACCGTGTGCGCTGTTGACTGCGTTACCAGCAGAGATGAGAGCTTGACCAGCACCTTGCATCAACTCACCAGCGGTGTCAACACCGTCTTGTGCAGCTTGAACTGCAACTTCAGCAGCAGCAACTGCTTTCTCGGCCACTTCAATCACAGCAGCGTCGCCCAAGTCTTTGGCGGCGGCGAGGGTATTACCAGCAGCAGACAACAGGTTGCCAGCAACGAGAACACCATTGACAGCAGCACCACCAACGTGAGCCAAGGAGCCTTCCAAGGAAGCTGCGGACTGTTGGAATTGCTCGCCAGAAGCGTTGAGCATATCGTCAGACCATGTTTGAGCGAAAGCGTCGCCTTCGATGCTTTGCAGGTTGTACTGGGTTCCACCCAAGCCAGCAGCTTCGCGCATACCGTTACCAGCACCGACGAGGAGTCCACCAAGACGTTGGAATCCACCACCGACGAGGTCGCCAGCAACTTCTACGACGTGTCCAACGCCACCTGCAATCGCAGCACCAGCACCGGCAATGCCGTGACCGATAGCAGCACCGGCATCAGCGATACCAGCAACAACATTGACGAAAAATCCACCAGCGTTTGCAGCAGCTCCTTCTACATTGTCGAGAGCAGCGTCAGCATGGACACCTGCTTCTGTGAGGTTTGCTTTGCCTTGAGCGTCCAGGCTCTTGATGGTGCTGTCGTAGTTTACATAGCCAGGGTTGTTACCGATTTTAGACATGGTTTTTCTCCTAAAAAAAAGAAAGGGACGATGAAAAGAGCACATGTTCAACATGGGCTCAAGAGGACCAAGTTATGAGCTTTCTATGTGTGTACGAGCATGATGTGAAGCTCAGAATTTGGTTGAGAGAGTGAGATCAGATGCCACCCATCAGGTGGCCTAGTGCGATGATTAAGTCGGGGTTACCCGAGATGCGAAGAATGCCTTCTTCCATTGCTTCGTCTGCTTCCAGCTTTCCGGTCATGAATTCGTCAAATGTTTCTGTGTCCATTTCGATGACACAGTCCGTTTTGGCTTCACGACCTTCTCGGACTTCAGGAACGCTTAAGTCTACAACCCAGAAGCCACCTTGATCACCCAAGATATTGAACTGGTACGATGCACCAATTTGTTTAACAAAGTCGGCAGACTTTTCAAACAGAGCAGGAAATGCTTTCCCAAAGATGTCTTCAGGAGTCACTTTTGCAAGTTTCATATTGGCTGCAGAACCTTGAAGAAGGGACATATCTTTTCCTTATGCTACAATAAATTGGGTGTACTGAACAAAGAGAAAGTAAGGATGTGTTTTCAAGCCAAAAAACCTAAATACAGTCTCTCCTTATAAATCGATCAAATCATTGAGGTGAAGTAGTTATACACAACAGCAATACAAATGTCAAGATCGCCTTTTGGCTCGACAGAACCTTTGATAAAAAGTACGGAAACATAGGGGTTTTGTGCCTTTGGTGGAGGTGGTCTTAAGCTGAAAACCAGCTGAGTTGACTCAAGATCCCTTCTTGTTTTTGGTGCCCCCACACCAGAGGGAAGATCGCTTTTGCTTTTTGACGATGCAAGACACGAGTTGGAGACTCGCCATGATTGGCGTGGCTCACAAGGTTTCTTTGTCTTGCCAGAGTGACCAGATCAAGGGGGAGCTGGGATTGCAAATAGCGTTGTGTGGACGAGGGTAGTTGTTGGATAGGTTGGGATCGCCAGAAGGCGTTGAGAAGTTGTTTCTGCGCTGGAGTGCTGCGTGGGTTTCGCATCACAGTTGTGGAGCCATCGGGTTCTTGTACTTCCAGGTGTGTATATAACAATGAGCCAGCGTCTGCGAGAGAGATTCGGTGTTGCGTGGTCGCAAGATCTCCGGTGGAGAGGGCTGGAAGTTCGGAGGTCTTGATACCTTGCTGGTCTGCGAGAGTGAGCAGTGGAGCGAGCAAGCAGCGATACACTTCGGTCTCGACGACTCGGGCTATCTGCAACACAACGGGGCCGTGGTCTTGCTCCGGGTAGGGGGCCAGGGAGTCCCAAAGTAGGGCAGCATTGGAGAGCAACGCTTTTGCGTTGTCGGAGAGGCTCTCGAATCGCTCTGGGTGCTCCCGCTCCCACGATGTCCGCTGGCCGGGTTCCTTGGACATGCTTGCGTGTTGCTGCAACCATGTGTTGCGTTGTTGCAAGGAGCGCATCTCCTGGTGCAGCCCTTCCTGTTGTACTACTTTGTGAAACAACTCCTCTCGTTTTTGATGCTCCCATTGTTGTTGCTTCCACTGGTTCTTTTGATCGTCGAGTTCAACGATCTTTTGGGCCTGTTTTCCAAGTTGTTGCTGCATCGTTTTCACATGACTTTGGGCTGCGTGAAAGACCTGTTGTCGGATCTCTTTTAATTCTGGATCTTGCATCATAAAATCGAGCCATGTTTCACAACACACAAGGGCCTCCCAGGGCTTGTTGCATGCCATTAAAGTGCGAACTTTGGTAAGTAGTCCTTCTCGCAAGATGCCTTGTTGTTGAAACCAGGGTAGTTCCAACTGCTCCATGACCTCCAGGCATGACTCCCATCGTTCGAAGTGTTCGTGGAGTTGCAGAGTCGCACATTGAAACCATGGCAGATTGGTGCTGTGGGGTCGAGCTTGACGAGCCATCTTCTCTGCATCTTCCCATCGCTCTAAACGGATAAGAAGCCATATCATACGGGTGAATAGGGGGCCTGAGGCTCCGAGACTGTGAGCTTCTTGGTAGCGTGAGAGAGCCCCTTGTGTATCGCCTGCGCTTTGCAAACTTTCGCCATACAGTAGGAGAAAGCTGCGCTGCCATTGCTTGTTGAGTATCGTTTGGTAAGGGAAGGGGCCTTCGGCAAGAGTTTTTAAGTGGTGGAGTGCTTCGTCATGTCGTTGGGTTTGTAGGCACAGATTTCCCAACAACAGGTGTCCAAATACAAACAGAGTGGGCTGGCTTTCAGTAAGCCAGCTGCGCAGGTGTGCCTCTGCTTCGTCCCATCGCTGCAATGCTTCCAGCAAGGAGACCGTATAAAGTTGTGCCGAGAGATCGTTGGGAACCATCGCTACAATCGCATCACATTGATGAAGAGCTTCCTCCAACTCATCGCGATACAGGTGGTAGAGCACGCTTAAGCGAAGAGTGTCCAAGTGGTCTTTGTCTTTGAAGGCTTCGAAGAATTCGTCGAGGCCCTCCACGACACCGGCTGACATTAAGCGACTGAGGATGGAGCGTTTTTGAACTTCGTCAAGCCCATCCAAGGTGATCGCCTTGTGAAAGTGGTCCAATGCTTGTTTGGCATTGTCTCGTAGAATCGCGAGGGTTCCCAACCAATAATGAGGCTCAGACCAGGTGGGGCATACGCGGCGCACTTTTTCACAGAGCTGCTTTTGTTCGGTCCATAGTTCCAACTGAAACAAAGACAGACACAGCAAATGCATGGCATTTTGAGTGAACACAGAGGGAAACTTGTGCCATGGAAAGCCGAGTATCATCCGGCCATATCGACGTGCCTCTTTGTGTTGCTCTCGGGTGGTGAGCAAGTCGATATACGAGAAGAATCCCCCTGCGAGGTGCTCCAGCCAAAACGCGATGCGTTTGGGGTGTTTTCGCCAACGTTTGGGGAGGAGTATCTCTTTGTACAGCTCCCTGGCTTCGACAGGGGGACGCTCGTGACCTTGTGAGAGAGCAGAGGCCAGGATCATGGAGGGGGCGAGGAAGTTGTGAGTTTGGCAGATATTGCGGAGCATCGAAATCGTTGCTTCGTGTACATCTCCCTCCTTGTGCTCTGCCAACCAATCCACCAGTAGGCTCCCTCGCTGCAACCAGAGTTCTTCGCTTTCCATCGCGATGACATGGTCGAGTAAGATCGCCTGAGCACGTTGGCCCTGTCCCAACATATTTAAAAATTGGGCTCGGAGCGTGATGAGATCAAAGAGGTGTTCTTCTTCGGGGGGGAGAGTGTCGAGCAGTGATATCCCCTGCGTTGCCGCAGCCATTGTGTTTTGCTGTAGCAAGGTCATGAGATATCGGATGAAGGAGATATTTTGGGAAGAGAGGCGACGTTGTCCTTCCTCAACAGGGAGCCATCGGGTTGGACGTTTGGAGCCAGGTGACTTCCAACATGGAATCTCTGAATCGTTGTGCAACGACACGAATTTTCCCTACTCGCTAAAGTCTTGACACGCTCCTGTACGAAAGGCCGTACAGTGCTCGTTATGCTAGGGGAAACTCTCTGAGCGGTCAAGGTCTTTCTGTGGTGATGCTCTGTGTGCTCGCTTGCTCTCTCCTCTTGACTCCTCTCTTCTTTTTGATGAAATACTGTCTGTCACTGCATCGATAGAGTTTTCACAAGAGGAGCAAAAAGTTTGCTCCTGTTTTCAAGATTTTCAAAACGACTTGGATTGTCATGCGTTGGAACTGACCGACACGATGGTGTTGTCTTAGGACGCGCTGTGAACGGATGACCCGAACCCAAAACTTTCAAGGAGATATTGCATGGGCAGAGTATGGTTGGGCCTTGTGTTTTCAACACTTCTTTTGTGTGCTGGCACAGCACATGCCGGAGCCAATGATTTTATAGAGACATTTGCTTTGGCACCCGATCGAAGTGTTCCTCTCAAACAATTAATCCCAGGTACACGGGATTATTATTATTACCACGCACTTCACTTTCAAAACCAAGGGCAGCTATCCAACGTTGATGCATTGCTCAAGCGTTGGACAGCACGGTATCGGTATGATTCTCGTCGCAAAGAGATCGAAAATCGGCAGGCTCTGTTGCGTTATTCCACAGATCCCAAAACGAGCCTGGGATATCTGATCAAAGTGATGGGGGTTCGTCTCTTTCATATGCGCAGTGTGGCAGGTCGAAAACGCCAGTATCCCACATCACTTGCGGCCCGTAAGATCAGCTGGGCAACGCTGTCGAAAAAAGCGTTGTCCCGCAGCCGCTATAGCCTCAGTCGCTTTACGAACGATGCTTTGTTTTGGTTGAGCCAGCAACAGCTTCGTAGCTCTTTGCGACGCAAACTGTTGAGGCGTCTGAGGCATCCGATGTATCCAGGGGTCGTCTCTTTAATCGCGGCAGATCTGGCACAGAAGTACAGTCGCGGCTTTGGTTCTATGACACTTCATCACTTGCTGACGCTTTCACAGATGGACGCTCTGCTGAAGCGGCGTCCTTCTTTGTTGAAGGAGAGTCGTTTTGTCAATATCTACTTAAAAAAATTACGTCCTGGTGTGGAGCAAAACTGGAAAGATGATGCCAAGAGTCGCAAAGCTTACCTCGCTAGACTTTCGGTCTTTGCAGAAAAATTACCTCCTAGCTTTAATTCACTTAAGCTGAATATCCTGTATCACCAACTCAAAGTAGAGTTATCGCAGGGCATATTTGACCAACAGAAATTTATCAGCTATATCCAGCTTCCTCGCTATGCAACGTATGCCAACAGCAAGTATGTACGAGAGCAGCCAAGTCGTCGGTATGTGGCCAATTTATACTCGCGATTTTCTTCTGTGACAGGCTTGGCAAGGATTGGGAATGACGAGCCGCTGGTTCGCACCTTCTTGACATTCTTCTTTCAAAAAGAAGGGGGATATCAATCGTATGCGGCTTATTTAAATAGTAGCTATCTCAAGCGTGTCTTTGCAGAGACAAAGCTCCTCTATGGAATCGGCGATGCCGAGAAATGGTATAGCTTGTTGCCTGCCTCTCACCTCAAATCCTTGAAAGAGCGTGTGACCTTAAACTTTGCTCCGACCAACAAAAAGATCTTTGGAGCCAAGGAAGCGGTATCGTTGGCTCTGGATATCAAGAATGTTAAAAACCTGATCGTGAAGGTGTATCGGGTTAATGCGAAAAATTACTACCGCAAGCTTCAAAGAGAGGTTCAGGCCAACTTAACGCTAGATGGTCTGGTGGCCAACCAGGAGAAGGTCTATCGGTACGGGAACACGACGCCTTTGCGTCTGGTTCGCCGCACCTTTTCCTTCCCAAAGCTCACCAAGCGCGGTGTCTATGTTATCGACTTTATCGGCAATGGAAAAAATAGCCGCGCTTTGATTCGCAAGGGGAAACTTCGTTTTGTGGAGCGCATTGGAGTTGCAGGTCATGTCCTGACAGTCCTAGACGAAGCTGGAAAGCTCGCTCCCCAAGCGCATATTTGGCATGCCAATCGGATCTATCGAGCTGACAAATCTGGCTCCATTCACATCCCTTTTACAGCAAAGCCTGGATGGAAAAAGATCATCTTGGGAAGTGCTGGATTTGTGTCTCTCGCCCGATTTTATCATCGTCGGGAATCCTATCAATTCCGTGCCTCCATTTTTGTGGAGCGAGAGTCTCTGCTGACTCGTCAGCAGGCCACCGTCTTAATTCGACCGACACTGCTTCTTTATGGGAAGTCCGCACCTCTGAAGCTGATTCAAAATGTCTCCTTGCAAATGACCGCAACAGACCGCTTTGGAGTTCATAGCAAGCGCAAGGTTGCGAACTTTAAATTGTATGAAAACAAAGAGTCGAGCTATTCCTTTCGTGTTCCCGAGAATCTGTCATCGATTTCATTTACCCTCACAGGTACAATTAAAAAAGTCAGTCAGAATAAAACGGTGAATCTGAGGGCGTATCGCTCCTTTCGAGTGAATCAGATCGATCGAACTTCTCACTTAGCAACCTTTCATTTGGGGCGATCTTCGGCTGGGTATTTTCTCGACCTCTTGGACCGCACAGGACGGCCCTGGCCACATCGTATTGTATACTTGCATTTGAAGCATAGAGGTTTGAAATACAAAAAATACTTCAAGTTGCAAACCAACGCAAAAGGTCGCATCTCTTTGGGCATTCTCAAGGATATTACCTGGATGCGTGCCCGAACGAGTGGCTCTATTCGTCGGGAGTGGAACCTGTCGAGCCGTTATAATCACATCCCCTCTCAACTGCAAGGAAATGTAGGGCAGACATTGTATTTGCCCTATCCAGGAAAGGCCAGCAAACCACAGCGTGATGAGTTGGCTCTGCTTGAAAAGCGGGCGGGAACTTATGTGGCTGATTACTTTTCTTCGCTTCGTTTGAAGAATGGCCTGGTCTCGATTCAGGACCTACCCGCAGGTGATTATGAGTTGCGCTACCACAAGCTCAACCACACCGTCATCATCCGTGTGACGAAGGGAACGAAGGTTGGGGAGTATTGGGTTGGAAAACATCGAGCACTTCAACGTGGTGAGAACCAACCTCTACAGATCGCAGGGATGGAAATCGACAAGAAACAACTGAGTATTCAGTTGGTGAATGCGAACGCCTGGACCCGTGTCCATGTCTTTGCGACACGCTATGTTCCCAGGTTTCATCCTTTTGATTTCTTGAATCCCTCGCGCAAAAGTTCTTTGGCTTGGTGGAGTTGGCGTCCGCTTCGATCGGATTATCGTGTGGGGCGAAGTATTGGGGAAGAGTACCGCTATATTCTCGAGAGAAAGTATGCCAAAAAGTACCCGGGCAATATGTTGGAGCGTCCGTCTTTGCTTCTCAACCCATGGGCCATTCATAAAACCCAAACTCGAACTCAAAGTGCTACGACAGGGCATGGCTTTCGTGGTATGGGATCCCGCGGCTATGGTCGTGGGGGAGGGGGTCGTGCTGGCTTTGGGAAAGGCCGCCTTCTGAGTCGAAGCTATGGCATGGTGTTGCCCAACCTCGATTTCTTACCCGAGCAATCTGCTGTGCTGGTTAACCTTAAACCCAACAAAGATGGTGTTGTGACTGTCAAGCGAAGTGCGCTAGGCGGGCATAGCCAAATCCATGTGCTTGCGATTGACCCAGACCACACGGCCTATCGTCGTCTGACTGTGGATGAGACTCCTCTCACACCGAAAGACCTGCGGTTGCGTGCGAATCTTTCGTCCAAGAAACATTATACCCAACAGTCGCGTATTGAAAAAGTGGGCAAAGGTCAATCGTTTGAGCTTAAGGACATCACCACATCAAAGTTTGAGATTACAGATAGCTTAAGCAAAGTGTACACCTTGTTCTCGACTCTCAACCGAAGCAGCAAGCTTCGGGCTTTTCGCTTTGTGTTGAGTTGGCCCACATTAAGTGACAAAGAGAAGCGCAAAAAATACAGTAAGTATGCTTGTCATGAGCTACACTTCTTTTTGTATAAGAAAGATCCAGTCTTTTTTCAAAAAGTGGTCTTACCCTACCTTAAGAATAAAAAAGACAAGACATTTATGGATCACTGGCTACTGGGAGATGACCCTGTCGCTTATCTTCGTCCTTGGGCGTACAGTCAACTCAATATGGTTGAGAGGATCTTGTTGGCGCAACATCTGGTGGGAGAGAAGGCTCAGACCGCTCGACACCTTCGCGAGTTGTTTGAGATACTACGTCCCAACCCACGGCAGACAAGGCTTCATTTTGAGACGGTGTTGCAGTTGGGAGCGTTACAAACACGAGGGCCTTTGGGCAACTTGCGTAAGCTGGCGGAGAAACTGCGACAGCAGAAAGACGCGAGTAAGTCGCTTGATGACAGTGATGATGCTCCGTCTACGGTTGCGAGGCCAACGGCTGCACCTTCTCCCAAAGCACCTGCTCGCTATCTTCAGTATAGGAAAAAATCAAAGCGAAGGGCTCGTCGTCGGTTTCGTAGTCTCTTGGAAGGTAAAAAGAATGGCTTAATTGGGCGTTACGAGCGAGCTGAAAAAGAGATGCAGCTTCGTAGAAAGCTCCGTCAGTACTATCGAGCTTTAGAAAAGACAAAGGAGTGGGTGGAAAATAACTACTATCGTTTGCCCATCTCGGCTCAAAACGCTAGCCTTGTTCGTGTGAACGCATTTTGGCGAGATTATGCTGCCCATGATAGTCGCAAGCCATTTGCTTCCAAGCATGTGGCACAAGCATCCCGCAACTTTACAGAAATGATGTTTGCATTGTCTGTGTTGGATTTGCCTTTTACGTCTCCCAAACACAAGACAACCTTAAAAAAAGTTAATCTTGTCTTGCGAGCTGGAGGCGAATTACTCGTATTCTTCAAAGCGATCCAGGAGGCTGAGGCACCCAAAACCAAGACACCGATCTTGGTGAGTCAAAACTTCTATCAACGCAGTCGGAGATATCGATATATACGTGGGCGTCGTGTTGAGCGTTATATCAGCGATGAGTTTCTGGCTCGCAAGGTCTATGGTTGTCAGGTTGTTGTAACCAATCCCACTGGAACCCGGCAAAAATTGGAGTTGTTGGTCCAGATCCCACAGGGTGCTTTGCCTGTGTCAAACGGGCGTTATACTCATACTCTCAACGTTAATCTGGGTGCCTATCGGACCCGTCGATTCAACTATTATTTCTACTTCCCCAGGGCTGGCTCATTTGACCACTTTCCTGTACATGTCTCTCGCAATGGAAAGCTCCTCGCCTTTGCTGCTCCCAAGCCGATCAAGGTTGTGAATCAACCGAGCAAAGTAGACAAGCAAAGCTGGGGCTATGTCTCACAGCGTGGCTCCCTCAAAGATGTGCTGAACTACTTGGAGACGCACAATCTACAACGAACCAATCTGGCCAGGATCGCTTGGCGCATGAAAAGCAAAAGTGTCTTTACCTCCGTCATCGCATTGCTGCGAAAGCATCATGTTTATCATCGAACCTTGTGGGGCTATGGCTTTAAACACAATGATGAAGCTGCGATGCAAGACTATATTCAGCACCACACCTCTTTTTCGCGCAACGTGGGTATGAGTATTAACTCTCCTCTGTTGACACTCAACCCAGTGGCTCGACGAACCTATGAGCATATGGAGTACAGCCCATTGGTGAACGCAAGAGCTCATCGTCTCGCACGAAAACCTCGAATCGTAAACAATCGACTGCTACGACAATACAAGCGATTTCTGAAGCTTCTTACGTATCACAAGGCTCTCACAGGCAAAGACCGATTGGATGCGACATACTACATGCTACTGCAAGATCGTATTGCGACAGCATTGACCTTATTTTCTGGCATTCATCCATCCAAACTGATGAATCGCTTGCAGTACGACTACTTCAAAGTGTATCTGTCTTTTTACAGTGGAAATCTCAAAGTAGCTCGCACTGTAGCGGAGAAATATCGGAATTATCCGGTGAATCGATGGCAAGCTCGTTTTGTTAACGCACTCCACCAGTTGGACGAAATTGAAGGAAAAACCAAGCAGTCGAAGGTGGTGAATCCCAAGGACCACAACCAAAAACAAACACAACAAGCTGCGAGATCAGCGAGCTTTAGCTTTGCGTTGAAGGACAAAAATATTGCGATATCACACCGCAATATCAGTCAGTTCCGAATCCATTACTACTTGATGGATATTGAACTTCTATTCTCTCGCAGTCCCTTTGTTCAAAAACATTCCAACCAGTTTGCGTTCATCCAACCCAACCTGGTTCAGCTTGTCAAAGCGACCAAGAAGGGGAATGTGACGACACTCTCGCTGCCCAAGCGGTTTCACAACAGCAATGTGATGGTGGAGATCTCTGCTGCTGGCTTGCAACGTGCCCGAGCTTATTTCTCCAACTCTCTCAATGTCCAGATCTCCGAGAATTACGGACAGCTTCGTGTTGCTTCCGCCAGCCCAGACAAGGTGCTACCCAAGGTCTATGTCAAGGTATATGCCAAACTTAACAATGGCTCTGTGATCTTCTACAAAGACGGATATACCGATCTTCGTGGACGCTTTGATTATAGCTCCCTGAGTACAAACACCCTCAACCAAGTCAAGCGATTCTCTCTCCTCATCCTCTCCCCCAAATACGGTGCTGTCGTTCGCGAAGCCGCTCCCCCCAAACAATAATCGATCCGCTTGCTCGCTGCTCCTCCCTCAAATACCCTCAATCAAGTCCAGCGATTCTCTCTCCTCATTCTTTTCCCAAAATACGGTGCTGTCGTTCGTGAAGCCGCTCCCCCCCCCCGAACAATAATCAACCCGACATTCCGCACATCGTTTTTGAAAAACTGGAACAATCACTGGATTGTTTGCAGGGTTTGGGGGGGGGTTGTGCTTTGTAGCTTGCTCCAAGCTCTCACCCTGGCCTCTGACGCGAAACGTTCAATACCAGAGTGAGGTCTTATTTTGGGTGCATTCAAATCATGTTCTGGGGTAGCTTACAGCTTCTCCTTTTCGTAGTGCGATCACGATTTTTCCTTGAGCGCGGCCTGTTTCACTGTAGCTGTGGGCTTCTGCGATATCTTCAAGATCGTAGACTCTATCCACTACAGGTTTGATGTCCCCAGCTTCTATTAAAGTCGTTAACTCTGCCAGTATTTTTCCACTGGGGGGTCGCATAATCGTGTTGGCAGAGATCCCATGAAACAACCAAGAACTTAATTTAAAGGTCGCCAAGTCCAGTCCTGTTTTGAGTAGGCCGATGTTTGGGCCAAACCGTTCCGTGTTTTGAATGAGTGTGGCATTGAGCAAAGACAACCGGCCACCTCGACGTAAGATCTTTCTGGCTTTGTACTTTTCTTCACCACCTAATGCGTCCACCACAACGTCAATATCCTTCAATATTTCTTCATAATTTTCTTTGGTATAATCGATCACCTGATCTGCACCCAAAGCCTTCACTTTTTCCACATTCCGAGTGCTGCATGTTGTTATAACGTAGGCTCCCAGTTGTTTGGCCAACTGAATGGCGAAGCTTCCAACTCCTCCTGCACCTGCCTGTATTAGAACCTTTTGACCGGGCTTGACCTTTCCCTTTACAACCAACGCCTCCCATGCCGTTAAACCTACAAGAGGAATGGAAGCTGTCTCCTGATGCGTTATATTCGACGGCTTCTGCGCTACAGCACTCTCATCAATGCAGATATACTCAGCATAGGTCCCCTGACGTCGATGTGTGGGAGAACTATATACCTCATCTCCCACCTTGAACTGTTTCACCTTCGAGCCCGCCTCGACCACTACTCCTGAGACATCCATTCCCAGCACCACAGGGAATTTATACCGGATCGCACCTCGCTGTTTCCCCTGCCGGATCTTCCAGTCGATTGGATTCACGCTGGAGGCATGTACCTCAATTAATACATCTCTCGAACCCGGTTGAGGTCGGGGGATTTCGCCTATTTGAAGTACATCACTTGGGCCGTATTCTTTGATCATTGCTGCTTTCATCCATCTCTCCTGTCAATTCGTGATTTGTGACGAGCTAGGTTCGTGACGATTTAAGAAAGGGGTAAAAGGCAACTGGACAAGGAGATGATGACAGAGAGTACGATGGTGAGGCCAATCGCTGATCCCATCACATAATCTCGAAAACGGATATTGGACCAGGCCAGGGCATAATTAACTGGAGGAGAGATCTGAGCTACGAAACGAAGGACGATGACTGTAAAAACAGGTCGAGCATCAAGGCCTTTAAGTAACTTGGTGATGAGGCCCGATTTCGTTTCCGCCAAAGCCTTCCCTCCTGCCCAGCGTGCAAGAGAAAATTGGATGGTAACAGCGAGAACACCACCTGTAATTGCCAGCACCCCTCCTTCAAGTTGACCAAACGTATAAACGCTTGCTGCTACAAACAAAAGTCCTGGAAGGCCCAGGATGCAACCTATCGCAAACAAGGCTAGAAATAGAATATAGCCCCAGGCTCCTGCCCCTAACAGCAGTCCCTTCAATACGCTTGGTCGGGCATATGTCTCCAAACCGAAGAGCTTACCCACTGCTACCAATAGTGCCAGCACACCTA
This sequence comes from Myxococcales bacterium, assembly GCA_027005175.1. GTDB lineage: Bacteria > Myxococcota_C > UBA6777 > UBA6777 > UBA6777 > M3003. The sequence goes on along the minus strand of JALTMC010000080.1, from coordinate 11,369 downwards.
AAAATATCATGATCCTTTTCCATGATGGTTTCATCTCTCTGCTCCTCAATGTCTAATGACTACTTTGGTGTTTTGGTCACTGTGGAACCAAAAAAGAACAAGTGAACGAATTCAGACAGTCTTTTTCAATGTTGCTTGTTGTTGTGACTTGAACTCATTAAGTGGCAAGACCAACGCGGTTTTTCTACGAGGTCTAAGGACAGGGCGTTTGGATTTGTCGGATGTTGTTAGTATCATTGGCTTCGAGGATGAGGTTGGGGCGGTCAACGGCAATGATATCGCCCTTTTTGGCTTTCCAAGCTAGGTCAGGATACGAGCGGCGCGGTGGAGGTGGTAGTTGAGGTCGATGTTGTGGGGGCAGGCGGCGGTGGCTGCGCTGAAGTCGATATTTGCCAGGTTCTGTGCTTCCTGTGGAAGCTGGGCAAATAACTCTCTTGCTTCTTCCTGTTGACCGTAGGCGTCGTGGTACATCATATACCGCATCGTGGTTCCGATTTGCACGTTGGCATCGATGGTTGGGTTGCAGATATGCTCACAACCGTTGCACGCGAGAGAGCGAGTGGCTGCGGCATAACGCACCAACTCTTCCACTTCGATTTGTGTGAGCTTCTGAAGGTCACAGGCAGCGGCGATGTTTTCACGTAACTTTTGAAAGGTGTCCATATGAGACACGGAGGCCGTAATTCTTGGATCGGCCCAGACGGCCTTGAGGACAGCTTGGAATTTGTTCCACTTGCCCTTCTTTTGAAACTGCTTCCACTTGGGTTCAAAGGACGATGAGGAGCCCTGTGTCTTCATCGCGATTAAGCCGATGTTGGCGCGATGACACGCATCGATAGCTTTGTTCAACGCCTTGTCTCCGTATTGACGGAAGTTGTAGCGGAACATGATGGAATCGATCCAGGGCAGCTTGGCGGCGATATTCATCAACTCAACCACATTGTGGCTATGGCAGGAGAAGCCGAAATATCGGAGCTTCCCCTTTTTCTTGAGTTCTGCGACTTTTCGGGCCAGGGCGGGGGAGAGGTAGCTTTTGTCTTTCAGGGCATGCAGATAGTACATATCCACATACGAGGTCTGCAATCGCTGCAAACTGCGCTCCAGGCGTTTCTCGAAACCTGTGGGATCGTGAAGGTCGCTCTTGGAGGTGAGCCAAAGTTTGCTGCGAGCATGGATACGTTTATGAAAACTCGCGACAGCAGCTTCACATGTGCTTCCAGCGTAACAGTCGGCAGCGTCGAAATAATTGACGCCGTAGCGCAGGGCCTCTGCCAACAGAGGATCAAACACTGGATTCAGGCGAAAGGCGGCTCCAAACAAAAGGATGGGGATGCGCTGTCCTGTTTTTCCAAGCACCCTTGTGGGAACTTGAGGGACTTTTTTCTTTTTCTTGCCTTTGGCCTCGGCTGCATCTGCATCTTCCGAATGAAGAGACGCTCCCAGAATCGCACCTGCTGTGGCAGTTGCTCCACTCATCAACACTTCACGTCTTGAGAATCCATTGCGTTGGTTGCTCATTCTACACTCCTCTTCGGATGATCTTACAAACGGGCTTTTCTCTAGAAACAATCTCTCTTGCTTTGGGCTTTTCTCTAGAAACAATCTCTCTTGTTTTTCTTCCCTCACTGCAAATGTTTCACTAACATACCTCCATATCCTTTGAGATTCAACTCTTGGTGTCTTTCTTGAGGAGCAGGGAGCGACTTTTATCACGTGATTCGCCCACAGCAGTGACATAGACAGCGGCAGAGTCTACAACGGGACACTCTTTCTCGCAGATCCCACAGCCGATACATAACTCGGGCCGCATATAAGGTTTGTTGAGAGTGACTTTTTTACCATCCCACCGCGTGATCACCTCGTCGTATGTACCGATGGCTTTTGGACTCACGGGACAGACTTCTTCACAGACAACACAGGGGGTTTCCATGGCCCAAGGGAGACAGCGACCTCGATCAAAAAAGGCCGTTCCCAGTCGGATGGGACCTTCTTCTTTGTACTTGCCGACACCGAGCTTCTTCTCCAAGGAGGTCTTTTGAATGGCTCCAGTGGGGCAGACCTCACTGCACAAGGTACAGTTGAGTTGGCAGAACCCCACACTAAAATCCATGACAGGTGTCCATAGGCCTTCGAGGCCAGATTGTGAAAGAGTCGCAGGCTGTAGCACATTGGTCGGGCATACGTTCATGCACTGGGCGCACTTGATACAGCGTTCCATAAACTCTGTTTCGGCGACGGAGCCGGGAGGACGAATGGCTTTGGCACTGAATCCACGTTTGTTTACAGCTTTGGAAAAACGGAGAAATGGATAAGCCATCACACCTGCGATACCCGCCAAAATCCAACGACGCCGGGGGATGTCTGGCTTTTTGATCTCTGTCTCAGGGATCGTTGTGCGAAGTTTTTTTCCAAAGAGAGTGGCTGTGCCCTTCTTGAGATTGCCTGCGATCTTGTCTTTGAAAGAGAGTGGCGTAAGGGCGAAAGAGAGGGCATTCTCGGGGCAGTCGTCGATGCAACTGAAACAGACAAAACATTCTGATTTGCGCAAGGCGGCTTGTGGATCAGAGGCTCCTGCGCAGTGACGCAAGCATAAATCGCAGTCGGTGCATTGGGTGAGGTCTCGGTCGATGCGCCAGAGCGCAAACTGTGACATCCAACCCAAGAACGCACCAAGTGGGCAGAGTACACGACAAAAGAAGCGGGGTATCACCAGATTGAGTCCGACAAGTGTGAGCAAGAGGAGTCCAACAAACCAGGACCCGTCAAAGAGTCTCTGCTCTGTGGCACCGGGAGCAGACGAGAGAAAGCCAAAAGAGGCGGGGAGAGCAGAGTCCCAGGCTGGAAACAAAGCGACTGCATACGAGCGAGCCAGGAGGCTGATCGGATCGAGCAGGCCGATCTGAAGGGAGCCAAAGGCAGCCAGCACCAACATCACAACCAAGATATAATATTTTAATTGGAAGAGTGGGCGGTACTGATTAACGTTGATATTTTCTTTGTTCTTGCGAATATTAAAGAGCCAACTCACGATATTATGGATAGTTCCGTAGGGGCAAATCCATCCACAAAAGACACGGCCAAGAAGTAGGGTTGGGATGATGATCCAGATACTTCGCCAGAGCCACCGGTATACCGTATGGGTGGAGAGGGCCGTGGCAAAGGTCACGAGCGGATCGAGTTCGAGGAGGAGGGAGGCTGGATAGCCTTTGAGTCGGCTGAACCAGGTGACCCACATCAGAAAGGTAAAGAGGAGCAAAAAGAAAGCCTGGCTCAATCGACGCCAATTGGTGATACGCCCCCAATACAAAATGTACTCTGGAAGGGTCTTGTTTTTGGAGTTGCTCATCCCAGTTGGATCCTTTTGTGTGGAACGCTTTTCCATTGGCTTGTACCCAACTTTAGAGCTTCTCCCTTGGATAGATATTCTGGGCGCTCTTTGCTCTTGCGACGGAGTAGCTCATCCCATCCAAAGCTATCAGCCGCGATGCTATCGGTGGCAGCTACAATGGTATTGCCGGGTCTTACATCATCGAGACTTCCGCCGGTTGGCCCACTTTGAAACAAGACCCGACTGCCATCCAGCAGTACAAAGGTTGGCCGCATCATCAATGCCAGATCTGTAATGATGGTGTGAATGTCTTGGTGAAACTGATTGCGCCGCCCACCCAACAAACCGTACCAGTTCTTTGTGGTCATGGAGGCACCACATAAGTTGTGATCCTTGACAGGGGCGACGCCGATCACTTTGTTGGCACCGAGAAAGGGAGTCCAAAAGAAAGGCCACTTCTCGATCAATTTGGCCCCAGGAACATGGAGGATCTGAAAATCGGTCTGGGACGGTATATAGATCTTTCCCGTGGCCTCATCGACGGCGCGTTGAATTCCACTCCTGGCAAAACAGCTCTCGGGTGATTCGATGGGATTATCTGCTACACGTACTTCAGAGGCACCCCCCTCCAACACAATACGGATGAGGACCTTAAGTAACTCCGGGTTGGTTGTTGCACCGAGAGCAGGTGGACGTTCAAACGCAACATTCGGCTTTATTACCACGATGTCACCTTTGTGAATGAAGCGTCGAATACCGCCGATCGCATCAATCGCACCGCGAACCATGGCCTCCATGTTGGTTCCATGCACGATACCTAGTACATTGCCCCTCGCTTCGGGAAGATAACCCTTCTCTGGCAATCGAATCAGCCTCTCCTTGGGCTTTCCAAGCTCTCCGTCGGGATCACGCAAGGAACCCGGCCAGCGCGGAGGTGCCAGAACTCCATAAGCTGAAGCTCCCACCACACCTGTTGTTATCACTGCCTGCTTCAAGAATTCCCGACGTCTCAGTCGAGGAAGACTCTCCTCTACAGGCTCTTTGGCTTCGGGTTTTGGCTTCTCGACTCTCTCTTTATCTTTCATCGATACCGCTCTCATAGGCTCGTGGTTTGGGACGGCTCGGTCTGGATGAAGGGACTCTCCTCTTTCTCTTTTTGGAAGAGCTTTTTGACTTTGACTTCGCATCGTACCCCTCTTCGGGAGCGATTCGTTGCGCTGGCTTTGGTTTATGGGCTTTGGGAGGCCTGGTATGCTCTCTTTTTACGGCCTTGCTACGATGACCTGGTGGTGTAGGTTTGTGCTTACGCTTCTTGGTAGGTTGGATCCGTAGTGTAGGTTTGTGCTTACGCCTCTTGGAAGGTTGAGTCCGCAGTGTAGGTTTGTGCTTACGCTTCTTGGAAGGTTGGGTTCGTGGTGTTGGACGGGCGCGTTTACGAAGATCGGTTGGCATCGTTGTGACAGCTTGTCGCAGGCGGGCCAGAGCCTTCTGTGCTCTCTTAAAATCGGTTGCTCCCTGTACTCCAACGACCCAGCGTTCCACGGCTACCGCTGTCGCGTAGGTGCTGATATAGCGGTCTTTTACCCAGATGATGCCGTCCGCCCCTTTTTCTTTGGAGCCATAACTCAGCCAGCCTTTGCGAAATTTTGCACTCAGCGACTGGGCCGCTTTGGCTGTGTTTTGTGCGTTGATGAACAGATAGGTGTTCTTGCCGATCTTACCAGTGTATACGTCTTTGCCAAATCCAAAAGAGAAGGCATTCTCTCTGGCATAAGAGATCGCAGAAGCCTTAACAGAGACCGCGACAAACAACCCATAGGCCCAAGGCAGAGGGACACCTTTGATTTGTTTCTCAAAGAAGGTCTTTATTTGTGCCAGTTTGTGTTTGATGATGGGGCTTTCATCATCACCGATGACACGCAGATAATAAGGGCCACGGCTCACATAGAGAGCATTGCGACTGATATGAGACATCCCTCTTTGGCCGACTTCTGGTGTGGCCTTTGTGCTCATCTCTCCAGCGTAGGCACCCAGGGCATTCACGGAGGTTCCCATGTCGTAAAGCTCCACATCAATGGTCTTTCCGGTTTTTTTATGACGCAACTTTGTGAAAAAGAGTTGCTTGCACCCATACGCTTGATAGTATCCAGCACGTCCATTGATCTTCTCATACATCGTTTTGGCAGAGAACTGCTGGGTTGGAGCTTTTGTCCAGTTTGTTCCCCCCAGGGATGCTGGAAGTAGCTTCTCGCCAGGACCTGTGGTGCGTCTTGGAGTTGGAGATGGTTGAGTTTTGTGCGACTGCCGGAGGCTTGTGCTGTGGGGCCGACGCTCCACGACCTTGATTCGCTTTTTGGCCTGGAGCAAGAGTTTTGCGCCGTCTTTGAATAGGTTGGGATCAGGGTGTGCCCCTTTGTAGGCTACCCATGCGCCTGTTCCGAACAAAACAACAAAGACAAAGAGACCCCACCACAGCTCACTCAAGTTATGCTGACGGCGATAGTGCTTCAACCCATGTGGATTGAACAGTCTGCCCTCTCGTTTGTTTTTGGAAGATGCCATCCTGCTTTTAAACTCCAGAACAAGAGACTCTATTCATAGCGAATGCTTTTGAATGTATCTTGGACCGTAAAAAGATACAATGGGAGAACAGGAACTCGATTGCAAGGGAGAAACAAAGATACCTACATTTTCTTGAACCGTGAAAAGATACAATGGGAGCAGACAGGTAGATCTTGTTGGCAAGAGGAACCACTTTTGCAAGAAGGCTTACCACAATCAGAGGCGATCTTGCATCTTGGTTTGCATGTCTTGGTAGAGGAGTTACAGTAGCTTTGCTTGGAGACCCTCTCGCTTCTCTGACACCGGCCACTCACACAACGATGAGTCTGGCGAACACAGCTTGTTCCTGAGTCGCGACAAGATGTACTGCCACATTCACTGTCCTTGGTGCATGAGACGCAGCGACCTTGTCGGCAGAGCTGTCCACGGCTACATGGAAGCCTTGGGCCACATTCCGGCCCTTCCTTGACTGCCGATTCTTTCACTTGTTCCGGTTGATTCGGCTCGTTGGACTCAGGCTG